>JADGPC010000196.1 GCA_017882645.1 Streptosporangiales bacterium
GACGCCGCGATGCGCCAGCTGGCCTGCGAGGGCTTCATGCACAACCGGGCCAGGATGATCGTCGCCTCGTTCCTGACCAAGGACCTGGCCGTCGACTGGCGGGCCGGCGCCGCCCACTTCATGGCGCTCCTGGCCGACGCCGACGTGGCCTGCAACCAGCTGAACTGGCAGTGGGTCGCGGGCACTGGCACCGACTCGCAGCGGCACCGGATCTTCAACCCGACCCTGCAGGGCAGCCGGTTCGACCCGCGCGGCGAGTACATCCGCCGGTACGTGCCCGAGCTGGACGGGCTCAGCGCTGACCAGAGCCACGACCCGGCCCCGGACCTCCGCGCCGCGCGGCGCTACCCGCCGCCGATCGTCGACCACCACGCGGCCGCCATCGCCTGGCGCTCCCTTGGCCAGCGCCAGCCGATGGCCTAGCATGAAGTCATGCATCGATTCTCGTGCGTGACGTGGTGGCCGTCCTAGGACGGCCGATGAAGCATGCACGACGAGGGCCGTCCGGCTGGACGGCCCATTTTCATTTTCAACGGGTCGCTCGGCCGGAATGTCCTTCGCAGACAGAGAAGGAGCCACCCGTGAGTCACACCAGTACCGCAACTATCCCCGCCGCCGGGCAGGCGGATCCGGCCGGATCCGCCTCGCTGCGGGCTGCCCAACGCAGGAGCGCCGAACTCGAGGCACTCATCGCCGCCGACGCGGCGCGATTCAGGATCCTGACCGGCGACCGGCCGACCGGCCCGCTGCATCTCGGCCACTATTTCGGCACGCTCGCGGGCCGGGTCCGGCTGCAGCGAGCCGGCGCGGAGCTGTTCGTGCTGGTCGCCGACTACCAGGTGCTCACCGACCGCGACGTCGCCGACCGGCTCAGCGAGCGGATCGACGGGCTGGTGGCCGACTACCTGGCCACCGGAATCGACCCGGCCACGGCGACGATCTTCGCGCACAGCGCGGTTCCCGCCCTCAACCAGCTCATGCTGCCGTTCCTGTCCCTGGTCTCGGTGACCGAGCTGGGCCGGAACCCGACGGTCAAGGAGGAGATCGCGCTGTCCAGGCAGCGGGCGGTGAGCGGCCTGATGCTCACCTATCCGGTGCATCAGGCAGCGGACATCCTGTTCTGCAAGGCCAACCTGGTGCCGGTCGGCAAGGACCAGCTGCCGCATCTTCAGGTTGCCCGGACGATCGCCCGGCGCTTCGACGAACGGTACGCCGGAGGCTCTGCGTTCTTCCCAATCCCAGATCCGCTGCTGTCCGCGACCCCGAACCTGCTCGGCACCGACGGCACGAAGATGAGCAAAAGCCGCGGCAACGCGATCGCGCTGTCCGCGACGGCCGACGAGACGGCGAGGCTGATCAGGGGAGCCAGGACCGACGCGCGGCGGGACATCACCTTCGAGGCTGACGTTCGGCCCGAGGTGTCCAGCCTGGTGCAGCTGGCCGCGCTGTGCCAGGACCGGGCGCCGGATGAGGTAGCGGCGGAGATCGGCGCGGGCGGGTCCGCCGAGCTGAAGCGCGTGGTCACCGAGTCCGTCAACGAGTTCCTGCGCCCGATCAGGCAGCGCCGGGCGGACCTCGCGGCCGACCCTGGCTACCTGCGCGGCGTGCTGCGGGACGGCAACGCCCGGGCGGCCGCCATCGCATCCGGCACGCTGACCGACGTGCACGCGCTCATGGGCACCGGGCACGGTTCGGCGTGAAGGACGTACCCTCTGACTAATGACGCAGGCCGCGTCAGCGAACTGGCCAGCCAGGGCCGGGAGCCGCCGTGCAGATTGACATCCGACCGGTCGCCCGGCTGCGCGGCCCGAGCCCGCTCGATGTGACGGCCGCGCTCGGACCGGTGTTCGAGGTGCTCAGCTCCACGGACGTGGACCTGACCAGGCTCAGGATCGTCTGCGACTGGATCCAATACCGCGCCAGCTTCGCCGAGCCGGTCCGGTGCCGGCCGGTGCTCGCCGACCGGCCAGCCGACGACAGCCAGCACCAGCGGCCCGGCGATCCTGGCGCGGCACCTAGCCGGCCGGCCCCGGTTCCGCTGAGCGGCCTGGAGCTGGCCATCGACCTGCGCCGCTGCGGCCAGGTCGACCTCGCCACCAGCGTCAAGCAGGCACTCGCCGAGCACCGCGACCTCAGCCAGCCCGGCGACCGGAGCGCCGCCGGGCGGATGTTCCTCGAGCCGTGGACGCCGGCCAGCAGAAGCTGCATCTGGCGGTTCAACGCGCTGTACTGGCAGGCGCTGGCCAGCTGGGAGCAGGCAACCGGCCGCGAGTACGAGCAGGCGCTGCCCGGCGGGCAGAGGATCGGGGAGCTGCTGGCGGTGTGGGACTCACTCGACGCCAGGCAGGCGCTGCCCGACCAGCTGTACATCGTCGAGCTCGGCGTCGGGAACGGCGGGCAGGCACGCACCTGGCTGGACACCTTCGCCGAGCTGGACCGCCGGCACGGCCGCGATTACTACCGCCGCCTGCATTACCTCATGGGCGAGTACTCCGCGCATGTGCTCGACCGGGCCTGGCAGCAGGTCGCGCACCATGGCGACCACGTCAGCGCCCTGGTGCTCGACGCCAGCCGCCCCGCAGCGCACGCTCGGTTTCCTGCGCGGCAAGGCGTTCTGCGTCTACATCTCCAACGTCTACGACAACCTGCCCACCGACGAGCTGGCCAGCATCGCCGGGCGGCCGTACCTGGTCGAGGTGCGGGCATACCTGCGCGACGACGATGCGACCAGGATCGCGGGCCGGCTGGGCATCCCCACGTCGAAGCTGAGTACCGTGATCGACAGGCTGCTCAGGCTCGGTCCTGACCTGCTGGCCGAGACGGCCACGGATCAGTTCCCCGATGTCGCGCGGGCGGTGGCGCTGTGGCGGGATGTCTGGGCGGCCCTGTACCTGCAGGAGCGTTACGCCCCGCTGGACGGCCTGGATACCTATCAGGTGGCGCCCTCGGTGACCGGCGAGGTGCTGCGCCGTTGCTCGAGGGTGCCGGGGAGATCAGGATGCAGGTCAGCAACGGCGCGCTGGCGAGCTTCACCCAGACCCTGCCGCTGCTGCACCCGTTCGGCCGGCTGGCCTGCCACGACCTGTTCCTGACTCATCCCGCCGCCTACCACTCCGGGTTCTACGGTCCCGCCAAGTACGACGGCTCGGTCGTCAACTGGGTAAACGGCCCGCTGCTCCAGCTGGCCGGGAACCGGCGCGGCTTCGACGTGCAGATCACGCCCTTCAGCGGGCGGCCCGAAGCGAACGTCAGGACCCTCGTCGCCCAGGTTCGGGACTGAGCCCGTGCTGCTGCCCACGACGGTCGTCGGCTCGTACTCGGTGCCCGAATGGCTGGAGCGGCTGAAGACCGACTTCTACCAGCGGCGGATCAGCGCCCAGCACCTGCAGGAGATTCATGACGTCGCCATCAAGGCGGCGCTGAAGGACCAGGAGCTGGCCGGCCTGGACATCGTCTCCGACGGTGAGCTGAGGCGCGACAACGACATCGACTACCTGCTGGCCCGCATTCCCGGGGTGGACATCCCGCATCGGGCCAAGACCGACTACTACGACTACTACGAGGCGCAGGTGACCAGGCCGCTGCCTGAGCCAGGGACGATCGCGCCGGGTCTCGCCGCCGACTTCGCCTTCACCAGGGCGCACACCGCCAAGCCGGTCAAGTTCTCCTTCACTGGGCCGTTCTCGCTGTCGCGGCGGATTCGCGACCTGGCCTATGCCGATCCGGCCGACCTGGTGCGGGCGCTGGCCAGGTGGCTGAACGGCCAGGCGGCCGAGCTGGCCGACGCCGGGGCCGAGCTGCTCCAGATCGACGAGCCGTTCCTGGCTGGTTACCCGGAGGCCGTCGAGCTGGCGGTGGAGGCCGTGAACACCGTGACCGCGGGAGTCAGGGTGACCTGGGCCCTGCACGTGTGCTACGGGAATCGCTATGCGCGGCCGCTGTGGGAGGGGCATTACGACTTCCTCTTCCCGGCCGTCCTGTCCGCGCGCGTCGATCAGCTGGTGCTCGAGTTCGCCCGTAAGGGCCCGGACGACCTGCGCCTGTTCAGCCAGTACCCGTGGAACCGCGGCGTCGGTCTCGGCGTCATCGACGTGAAGAGCGCCGACGTGGAGGGCCCTGATCTCGTCGCCTCGCGGATCCGGCGCGCGCTGGAGTTCGTGCCAGCGGATCAGCTGACGATCAACCCGGACTGCGGGCTGCGCCACTTGCCCGGCGACGTGGCGCGGGCCAAGCTCCGGGCCCTGGTAGCCGGCACCAACCAGGTGCGGCAGGAACTCGGGCCGACGTAGCCAGGCTTGCTACCTGCGGCGATAACGCTTGGTAGTCGACCTGCTTCGCGGGGTACGTTCTACCTGCGCGGGGGCAGTGACGGGGAGGCACGTGCTGGACGTGACCGATCGTGCTGGCGCACGAGATCAGGGCGGATTCTGCGCCGCTGGCGCGCGCTCCGGCGCCGCCGGATGACCAGGTTCGCCTTCCGGCTGTATGTCGCCGGCCAGACCGAGCGGCGCACCGTCTGGAGATCTCGATGACTGACGTCGGCCCGATAGCGCGGCTCCGCACCGGAATCAGCGGCTTCGTGAAGTTCATCGCGGCCGGCCTGGCCGCCGGCCAGCCCTGCCTCTCGTTCACCTTCGACGAGGGCAGGGCGCAGCTCAGGCGAAGCGCCGCCGGCTGGGGCATCGACTTGCCCGCGGCTGAGCAGGCGGGCCTGCTCAGCACGGTGTGCGACTACCCCGAGGTCGCCTCGGTCGAAGATCACTTCCTGCGGATCAGGCGCGCCATCGAGGACGTCGCCCCGGGCCGGCTCGTTATCGACACCCTGTCCGCGCTGGAGTGCATCGCCTCGCCCCGGGCGCTGCTCGATTTCGTGATCGCCCTGGTGGCTGTAGCGCGCCAGCATGGGATCACGACCTTGCTGACGGCCATGCCCGCCGTCCGGCATGCCCCGGACATCAGGCCGCTGATCGCGGGCGAGCTGCCCAGCCTGACCGACGTCGCGATCACGCTCTCCTACTACGAGCAGGCCGGCGAGATCCAGCGCGCGATCGCGGTCCTGCAGGCGCGCGGCTCCGCACATGACCCGCGCGTCCGCCAGGCGACGGTCGACGGCGACGGCGACGGAATGCACATCAGGGAACCGATCCCCGGTATTACCAGCCTGCTGCCCGGTGTCGCCGCATTGAAGTCCCCCTGTCAGTCCCCCGGGGTACCGGGATCGCGGGGGGCGCGGCACGATGGCTGACCGCGCTGCCCGGCAGGGAGATGAGCGGCGGGCCGCCGCCCGCCCTAGCTCAGGCAGCCCTGACGAGCTCAGCACGCTGATCGTCGCCGCCTCGGCCGACGGGATAGTCGCCGTGGACGACCAGGGAATCATCAGGCTGGCCAACCGGGCCGCGCAGAGACTGCTCGCCCGGCCGGCCAGGGACCTGATCGGCAGCTCGTTCGGATTCCCGGTCGTCGCGGGCCGGTCGGCGGAGGTCGAGCTCAGGCTGCCGGGCGGCGGCGAGCGGGTGGTCGAGATGCGGACCACCAGCACGAAGCTGGACGGCGAGCACCTGCAGATCGTGGCCCTGCGCGACGTGACCTTCCGCAAGCAGGCCGAGCGCGACCTCGAGACAGCTCTGGAGCAGCGGAACGCGGTGATTGCCGTGGCCGCGCACGAAATGCACAGCCCGCTCGCGGCGATCGGTGTCCTAGCGCACGTGCTCGCCGACCAGCACGCCGCGCAGGCCACGATGCCGCCGGCCGACATCGCCCACATCATCGACCGGATCATCGGCCTGACCAGCCGCCTCCAGCTGCTCGTCGACCGGCTGCTGACCGCGGCGCGGATCGACGCGGTGGGCGTCCGCCCCGTCCCCGAGCCGGTGCCGGTGCTCGAGGTGATCATGGAGCAGCTCGCGCACATCGAGCCGAAGCCTGAAGACGTCCACGTCTCGTGCCGACCAGGCCTGACCGCGCTCGCTGACCGGTCCGAGCTCTCGATCATGCTGGCCAACTACCTGGACAACGCCCTTGCCTACGCCAGCCCGCCGATCGAGGTGCGGGCCGCCGAACGTCACGGCCGGGCGGAGATCCGGGTCACCGACCACGGACCGGGAGTGTCTCCGTCCTTTGCCCCTGAGCTGTTCGAGCGGTTCACCCGTGCCCCGGCGACCGGGCAGAAAGCGGAAGGAACCGGACTCGGGCTGTGGATCGTCCGCACGTTCGCCCACGCGAATGGCGGCGCCGCCTGGTACGAGCCGGGCGACGGCGAGGGCTCGGCCTTCTGCCTCGACCTGCCGCTCGCCCGGGTTCCGGCCGCACGGCGGCCCTGACGGCTCGAAGCCAGCGCCAGGCCGCCGGCTGAGCATCGACCGCCCGTCCGTCGCGGCCATCCGCTCGGCTGGGTATAGGTGATAGTGGAGCGGCGGGCAGGGGGCAGCAGATGACGGCAGTCCTGGTAGTGGAAGATCAGCAGGCGCTCGCGTCCGCCCTTGAGGTCGCGATCGGCGCCCAGCCTGACCTGGAGTGCCTCGGATCGGCCGGAACCGTCGGCGACGCACTGGACCAGATAGCCCGGCATATCCCCGATGTCGTGCTGATGGACATTCAGCTGCTCGGCGGCGACGGCATCGAGTGCACCAGGCGGATTACGGCGGCGTACCCCGAGGTCAGCGTTCTCATCCTGACGGCGGACGCCTCCGCGGGCAGGCTGGCCGAGGCGGCGGCGGCTGGCGCCACCGGCTTCCTCACCAAAAGCAGCTCGTTCGCCGACATCCTGGACGCGATCAGGAATCCGGCCGGCGGCAAGATGGTGATCGAGGGCACGACACTGCAGGCGCTCATCGACGAGCTGCGCGACGCCGAGCCCAGGCCTGGCGGACCGGCGCTGGTACCCGGGCAGGCCAGCCACGAGCAGGACTGGGCACGGCTGACAACCAGGGAACAGGAGGTCCTGGCGCTGATGGGCGAGGGGCTCGATCCCAAGGCGATATCCGAGCGGCTCGTCGTGAGCCTGCACACGGCGCGCGGCCACGTCAAGAACGTCATGATGAAGCTCGGCACGCACAGTCAGCTGGAGGCAGTCGTGGTGGCGACCAGATCGGGCCTCCTGCCGCACGATGGTTCGGCATCCGCACAGTTATGCCCTCTGGCACACGTATCTCCCACCATATGGGGGGTGCGATCGGACCATCTGAGGGTCGCGGCCCGCACCGGACCGGTCGTAGCGTGGATGTTGTGTGCGATGCAGACTCGCACACGGCGTTTCCCTCGCGAACCGTGCGGGACACCGGGCAGGGGGACCCGAAAGTTCCCGGTGAGCCGGGGGAACAGCCGGTCAGGTGGGCTAGGAAGCGCCGCGGCGAACCGCCACGTTGAAGGATCGCTAGCGGGCAGCGTTCGGGTGCTACGGGGGTACGCCCGAACCTTGGTCTACCTGATCGGCGTCCGCTTGCCTTTCTCGCCGGACAGGTCGTCGAGTTCGGCCTGCAGCAGCCCGGCCAGCGTGTCCAGATCCGGGTGCTGGTCAGGGTCGGCCACCACGACGACCACGAGGGTGCCGGCGTAGGACATCACCCCGAAGCTCAGCGTGACGTTTCCGGCGATGTCGGTGATCGGGATGACATCAGCGATTACCGCGCCGGCGAACCTGAACTGATCTGCAGGTCCGCGCAAGTTCGTGACGAAGACGCTGATCAGCCGCTGCCGGTTGATCAGCCAGCCCAGCAGGCCCAGGGCCGCGAGGGTGCGGAACGCCGGCCGGAGCAGGCCAGCAGACGCGGCCCGGTTCGCCGTCTTGCGGGCCCTGGTGGCGGTGGCGATCTCGGCGACCTGATCCCTCAGATCGCCGTCCGCGGGCAGCCGCACCGGCATGACGCCGATCTGGTTGCCCAGCTGAGTCGCGGTGGTCGCGGGCCGGCCGGTCACCATCACCGACGCGACGAGATCACCCGCCCGCTCCCCCCGGCTGGCGAGCAGGGACCGCAGCGCGCGAGCCACCGCCGCCAGCACGACGTCATTGACCGTCGCCTCGTGCGAGTGAGCGCAGGCCACGACCTCTGCGAGTTCGGTCCGCGTGACGAGGATGCGCCTGGCGGGCCCGGTAGCCGCGTTCAGCGTCGTCCTGGCCGGTCGGGCCAGCTCCGCCGGCTTGAGCTCGGCCAGGGCCGGCCGCACCCGGCCGAGCACGGCGGCCGGATGCGCCAGCGCCTTCAGCCTGGACCCGAGCGCGTCCTCGGCGAGCTGACGGCGGGACGGTGCTGGCCGGGGGAACGGGGCGGACGCCGCGCCGGGAGCGCCGTCGACCAGGCTGGCCAGCACCGCGAGGCCCCCGATTCCGTCAGCGAGCACGTGGTGGAAGACGACGGTGATCGCCATCCGCCCGCTGGCCAGGCCGGTCACGAAGGTGGCCGACCAGAGCGGCCGGGACCAGGCCAGCGGCTGCGTGGCGATCGCGGTCACCCGCTCGAGCAGGGCGGCTTCGTCGCCGGGCGGCGGGCATGGCACCGACCGCACGTGGGCCTCGATGTCGAAGGCCTGGTCGTCAATCCAGATCGGGCGCCCGCAGCCGAGCGGTGCCCGGACGAGCCGCTGCCTGAGCCGTGGCACCGCCGTGATCCGCGCCGCCAGGGTGGCCTTCGCGGCGGTCAGGTCGAAGTCCGGGCCTGCGTCCAGCACCAGGACAGCGCCTGCCTGCATGGGCGCCGGACCGACATCGCTGGCCAGCAGCATCAGGTCATCCGGGCTGGCCCGCTCGATCAGCGGCCGGCCCGCAGGCCCCGGGCTGCGCGGCACCGGCCTGCGGGGCACTGGTCCGTCAGGCACCTGGCGCCCGGCAGCGGTAACCGGCGCACGAGCGGAGCGGGCGCGTCATCGGTCGGCTTCGAGTGCCTTGAGCGGATGACTGCCGTCGACGTAGCCGACAAACGGCGGGTAGATGTTGTAGCCGAGGAGTTCCTGTAGCCGGGGCTCGAGCTGACGGACGGTGCTCAGGGGAACCGCCAGGCAGTGGTTCTCCTGCGGCCGCAGCCACGCCGCGGCGTACTCGAGGATCACCCCGAGCCGCGGGCGGCTGGTCCGGTTGGCGCCGCCGCCGTGCCACAGGCTGCCGAGGTAGAACATCGCCGAGCCGGGCGACATGGTGGCGACGCTGACCGGGTCCGCACTGGCCGGCTGCCGGCCGGGCTCCCACTGGTGGCTGCCCGCGACGAACCTGGTGGCCCCGTTCTCCTCGGTGAACTCGTCCAGCGGCCACATGGTGTTGACCACGACCGGAGGATGCGGCTGCGGGATCGGGTAGATCATGTCGTCGGTGTGCAGTACCTGCGCTTTCTCGCCCGGCCCGATCCTGATGCCGACCGGAGCGCTGAGCTGGTAGTGCCCCAGCACCTGGTCGAGGACCTCGAGCAGCAGCGGGTGGGTAGCGGCCCGGTCGAACGTCCTCGTCTTGGCGAACAGCGCGTAGATCCGCTGGGTCGAGAATCCCTCGAAGGCGTTGCGGCCAGTCCTGGTCGCCTCGAGCACCCGGCCCAGATCAGCTCGCGCGGCCTGGACATCCTGGCCGGACATCATGCCATCCACGACCACGTAGCCGTCGTCGACCAGGCGCCGCGCGACGTCGGGACCGGCTGCGTCCGCCGCGTGCACCGGCCCCGTCACCGGGACCTGCCGGTGCCCCTGATCGCGCCCCGTGACCGCCAGGAGAGCAGCGACCAGCGCGACATCCCGGACAGCACCGAGGCGAAGCTCAGCGCGGAGCCGACCGACAAGACCGACGCGAACGAGCCGGCCGAGCCAATGGACAGGATCGAGCCGCTCGACCCGATCGACAGGATCGAGCCGCTCGACCCGATGGACAGGATCGAGCCGCTCGATCCGATGGACAGCAGTGAGTCCGAGGCGGCGTGCGAGCCGGAGGAACCGTCGTCAGAGCGCATGCGGGCATTCTCGCAGTGTCGCCCGGCCCGCACCAGCAGGCGGGGATCGCCGGCCACTGCGCGGCACGGGACGGCTGGCTATTAGGTGCCCGCGATGGCCGGCTGGTCGCGCGCGGCCGGCTCAGCCGCGGCAGCGGCGGGCAGCAGGAGCGCGCACTGCCGATCCGCGCCGTGCCGGATCGTGATCTCGACCGGGACGAGACCGGTGGCCGTCGCCGCGGGTTCCCCGGTGCCGGTGTTGCGCAGGAATCGCGGGTGAGCACCACCTGACAGCTGCAGCCGCACCCGGTGACCGGCGGCGAAGCGGTGAGCCGTCGCGCTCATCGGCACCGTGACGGCGGACCAGTCCGCAGCCGCGGCCGCCGGGCCTTCGTCCGCGGCGATCTCGCGCCGGATCAGGCCGTCGCAGACGTTCCGCGAGATGCCGCGCGGGTCGACGTCGCACAGCCGCGCGAAGATGTCGAAGTGCGGGCTGCTGCCACGCACCTGGAGCGCAACGCTGACCGGGCCGATGACCTCCAGGTCGCCGGCCAGCGGCGGGCTGGTGAAGACCAGCACGTCGGCACGCGCCTCTAGCGCGTTGTTGCTTCTGGCGCCCGCGTTACGCGCGTTGAGCACCGGCCCGCCGACCGACGGAGTGGGATCGGCCGGGTCATAGCGGAACGACGACTCCGTTGGCCCGGCCGGAACCGTGGTGCTCAGCGTCCCGTCCGCCCTGGCGTACCAGGCCTGGGCGTCGGCGGCCGGCGGCGGCCAGTCTGGCAGGTCACGCCATTGCGCACTCCCCCCGATCTGCACGCGCACGGCGTGGTCAGGATTGCGGTCGGGCTCGTCGGACAGGTGCGCCCGCAGCCAGCTGAGCGCGTCAGCGAAGACGACCGGCCAGCCCTTATCGAAGGACGACGTATGCGACCACGGCCCGACGAGCAGCCGCACCTGCCGCCCGGCCGTGCGGAGCCGCCCGTACAGCGCCAGGGTCTGGTCCAGGCAGACGTCGTCCCAGCCGGTGACCAGGCTGACCGGGACAGTGCCGTCGCCGAGTCCGGCCGCCAGGCCGTCCCAGTAGGGGTCCGCCCGGTCAGGATGGGCAAGCCACTGCTCGAACCAGTCGACCCGGCGGCCGAATGCCGCCGGGTAGGCGTCGATCACGGGCAGCGCCCGGTTAATTTGACGGACATGCCGCAGCAGCCGCAGCATCGCCAGGAGCAGCCGCCCGAATCCGTGCTCCATGGACAGCATGGCGACGCCGCCGGTCAGCGCGTCCTCCAGCGCGAGCGCCCCGTCCCGGTAGAGGAACGAGTACACCTCACTCATGCTGTTCTGGGCGACCATGGCGCGCAGCTCGGGCGGCGGGTCGGCCGCCAGCGCCCACTGGACGTAACCGAGATAGCTCGGGCCGATGGTCCCGAGCGCCCCGTTGAACCAGTCCTGCTCGCGCAGCCAGGCCACGGCGGCCCGTCCGTCCGCCGCCTCGTTCCTCATCGGCTCGAACTCACCGCCGGAGCCGCCGGTTCCGCGGCAGCTCTGGATCACGACGTGGAAGCCCTGCCGGGCGAACTGGGCGCCGAACAGCTGGTCCCACGGGAACCCCCGGCCGTAAGGCGTGCGGACGAGCAGCGTCGGCCGCGGACCGGAGAGGAGCGGGATGTAGTGATCCGCGAGCAGCACGATCCCGCCGGGTGCCGGTACCTCGAGTCCCGACTCGACCGCGACCTCGCAGCTGGGCTCCGGAGTGCCGCGCGCACCGAGCCGTGTCATCGCCCGGACCCTGATCGGCAGCTTGTGCGCCGGCCTGAATGCCGCTGAACTCGCCATGTCCTCAGCTCCATTTACTTCGCATACATCGTTCGCGAATTAGCGTACCTCATTCGGGTACAGTGATCGCGAACGACGTCCGGGTCCGGACGGGGGACTGCGAGGGGCAATGACGGCGCCGAAATCTGATCAGCCCATCTGGATGCGCCCGGAACGGGCTGCGGTAGGCCGGCCAGCCCAGCGCAGCCGCGCCGAGATCACGGCGATCGCGATCGCGATCGCCGACGCCGGAGGCCTGGCGGCAGTGTCCATGCGGCGGGTGGCTTCGGCTCTCGGGACGGGCGCTGCGTCGCTCTACCGGTACGTCGAGACTCGCGAGGACCTGCTTGACCTGATGGCGGACTCGGCCGGCGCGGAGCAGCCGCTCGCGGCTCCGAGCGGCGACTGGCTCGCTGACCTCATCGCGGTCGGCGAGCGGACTCGCGCGATCATGCGGCGCCATCGGTGGCTGGCCGGCCTGATCATGACGCGCCCCATGCTCGGCCCGCACGGCGTCGCGGCGATCGAGCATGTACTCGAGATCCTGGCGGACTACCCGGCGGACGTGTCGGCCAAGCTGGAGGCATTCGCGATGCTCACCTCTATCACCGCCGCCTTCGTCCAGCACGAGATCGCGGGCGGCCTGGCCGTCCAGCAGCGCAACACCGCCTACCTGATCCACGCGGTGACCTCGGGCGCGCACCCGCGCCTCGGCGAACTGCTCGCCGAGGGAGCGCCGCCAGCCGACCCGGCTGACCGTTACCCCGACATCCTGCGCAAGGTCCTTACCGGTCTTCTCGAACCCTGACTTTTCTCAGCGCCTAGCGGGCGCTGACCTGGTCGGCCGTGCGCGTATTGATCACCCGGTCAGGATCGATGCCCATAGCCTCGGCCCTGACGCAGCCGCTGCCGATCCAGTCCAGCTGGCCAGGCGCGTGCGCGTCGGTGTCGATGGAGAACAGGCAGCCCATATCGGCCGCGATCCGCAGCAGCCGGTCGGGCGGGTCCTGGCGCTCAGGCCGGCAGTTGATCTCGACCGCGACACCGTGCTCGATGCAGGCAGCGAACACGCGCTCCGGGTCGAACTCCGACGCCGGCCTGCCCCGGCCGAGGATCATCCGGCCGGTGCAGTGACCGAGCACGTCCACATGCGGGTTGGACACGGCCGCGATCATGCGCTGGGTCATCTCGCGCGCTGGCATACGCAGCTTGGAGTGAACGCTGGCGACGACGACGTCCAGGGCCGCGAGCATGTCCGCACGCTGGTCAAGCGTCCCGTCTTCGAGGATGTCCACCTCGATCCCGGTCAGGATGCGAAACGGCGCGAATTCGGCATTCAGGTGGCCGATCAGCTCAAGCTGCTCCTGCAGTTGCTCGACCGACAGCCCGTTCGCCACGGTGAGCCTGGGCGAGTGGTCGGTCAGGGCCATCCACTCGTGACCAAGATCACGGGCCGCCTCGCCCATCTCGGCCGGCGAACTGCCGCCGTCAGACCACGTTGAGTGCGCGTGGCAGTCCCCGCGCAGCGCGGCGCGCATGGCGCTTGGTGGCGCCTGCTCGGCACCGCCGAGCAGCTTGGTCAGGTAATCGGGCTCTTGACCGGCGGCCGCTTGAGCAATGACTTCGGCGGTCGCCGGGCCAATTCCAGCCAGGGTCTGCAGCGTGCCCTGCCGCACCAGACGGCCGAGCTCGCCAGCGGGCAGGCCGCTGACAACCTCCGCGGCACGCCGGAACGCTCGGACCCGGTAGGTCGGCGCGCCCGCACGCTCCAGCTGGAAGGCGATCTGCCGTAGCGCCCGGGTCGGTTCCACAGTGACCGTTATACCGCTATACCGCCGGGCAGCTACGGTGCGCGCTCAGCTGCCACCGCACATGCCTATGCCGCAAGCTCGTCTTCCTCGATTCCATTACTCTGTCATTCTGAGGGACTACTAACGGTAACTGTCGGTGGAGTCGTACGGAGGTCGCCCATGTCCAGGCTCTTTGGTGCTCCCGAACTGGCCGCCAGCGGAGACGGCCGCCTTGAGCTGTTCGTCTTCGACATCGAGGGCGAGCTTTGGCACATCTGGCAGACGGCCTGGAGCAACGGCTGGTCCGGCTGGTCACTCCAGGGCGCGCTGGAGGGCGCGTCCTGGCCCGCGACCGTCGCGTCAAGCGGCGACGGGCGGCTCGAGCTGTTCGCCTCGGCCGACACCGTGGCGCATCAGTGGCAGACCGCGTGGAGCAATGGCTGGTCGGATTGGACGACGCTCGGCGCGCCGCCCGAGGTCATTCCTGGCCTCGGTTTCTACGCACCGGCTGTCGCGCCGAACGCCGACGGCCGCCTGGAGCTGCTCGTCGCCAACGGCGCGCTCTGGCGCCTCGAGCAGACAGCGTGGAGCAACGGGTGGTCACAGTGGCTACCGCACGGGGCCCCGCCCGGCGGCCTGCTGGTGGTCGGGCCGGTCGAGGCGGCCAGGAGCGCAGACGGCCGCGTGGTGGTCTTCGTTGTCGATAATGACGGGAGTCTGTGGAAAGTCGAGCAGACCGCGGCCAACGGTTCCTGGTCGGACTGGGGTTACTTCGGGTCGGTCGACGGCGGGCTGGCCGACCGGCCCGCGCTGGCGCGCAGTGCCGACGGCCGGCTCGAGCTGTTCGTCCGCGGGAACGACGGCGCGCTCTGGCACCGGTGGCAGGAGCAGGTGGATCCGTCGGCCAGCTGGTCAGAATGGGTGTCGGAAGGCACGGCCGGCGGCGGTCTGCTTGATCATCCGGTCGTGGCAGCCAGCGCGGACGGCCGCCTCGAGCTCTTCATGACCGGCGTCGACGGGAACGTCTGGCACCGCTGGCAGACGGCCGCGAGCAACGGCTGGTCCCCGTGGACCTCGGAAGGGTCCGCCGGAGGCGGCTTCACCGACGCCGCGCCCGGGCTCGGGCGGAGCGGAGACGGCCGGCTCGAGCTGTTCGTGGTGGGACGGGACGGCGCGCTCTGGCACAAGTGGCAGACGGCGGCGAGCAACGGCTGGTCAGCCTGGGCCTCGCACGGACATCCCTAGCCGGGGATACGCGCCGGTCCTGGCCCGTCCTGGTCATCCGCCCGGCCGCTAGTCCCAGCGCGTCGCGTTCTCGTCGTTGAGCGCGCCGGGCTCGTCGGGCACGACGCAGAACAGCAGCCCGGCCGGGTCGCTCATTACCCACCAGGCGGCGTGCGCCTTGAACTGCCGCTTAGCGCCGAGCGCCTCCAGCCTGGCGACCTCGGCCTCCAGGTCATCGGTGTGGATGTCGACATGCATGCGAGGCAGCCCGCCGCCGATCAGCTGGAGCAGCATGCCCAGGTCGTGGCCGTGCAGGTCCGCTCCGTGATACTCGGGAAACTGGCCGTACTGGATGAGCTGGAGGCCCATCGCTCCCTGCCAGAACGCGAGTTCAGGCTGGTGGACGCCCTCAGGCACGTCGATGACGATCTTGGAAAGCCGGCTGTAGTGGGTCACGGGGCATACTTTAGGCCAGGTTAGGTCGCATCCGGCGGTGCGCTGGCGTGGGCGCGACGTGGCGGGCCATGATTGCCTCGTGCCGTCAACGAGCGGATGTGCCCGCTGCCCTGCTGCCAGGGCATGCCACCACGGGAGCGCGACCTGAGCCCCGGGCCGCTGGCCCTGGTGGGCAGCGGCGAGTACCTGCCCGTGATGACCGGCATGGAGGGCCTGCTGCTGCGCGGGCGGCCGGCCAGGTACGTGCAGCTGCCGACAGCCGCGGCTCCCGAGGGAGAGCAGAGCCTGCGGCGCTGGCTCGACCTCGGCGCGGCGCAGGCCGAGCGGCTCGGCGTCGAGCAGGTGCCCGTCGTCGTGCGGGACCGCGCCGAGGCCGACTCGGCCGGCCTGGCCGCGCTGATCGACGGCGCCGGGCTGATCTACCTGTCCGGCGGCAGCCCGACGTTCCTGGCCCAGACCCTGCGCGGCACCGCGGTGTGGGACGCCATACTCGCCGCCTGGCAGTCGGGGTCGGCGCTGGCCGGCTGCTCGGCGGGCGCCATCGCGCTGACCGGCTGGGTCCCGTCGATGCGGGCCCTGCACCGCGAGCCCGATCCCGGGCTCGGGCTGCTGCCGAGCCTGCGCGTGCTGCCGCACTTCGACAAGATGCTGGGCTGGGTACCCGACCTGCTGACCAGGGCGCTGATGCACCCGCCCGCCGGTACCACGGTGCTCGGGATCGATGAGGACACCGCGCTGATCGACCTGACCGGCGCCGGGCACACCTGGGAAGTCCACGGGCGGCAGCAGGTGTGGACGCTGGCCGACGGGCCGCGCGTCGGCCATCCGGCCGGCACCACGGTAACCACGCCGTTAACCCAGTTGGCCAGGGCGGGCTGAGCCGCTACGTTTCGTCCGGTGCAGATACGAGAAATCGCCGAGGCCGACTGGCCCCAGGTCTGGCCGATCGTGCGCGACATCGTCAGGGCGCAGGAGACGTTTCCCTATGACCCGGCGATGACGCAGGACCAGGCCAGCGAGATCTGGATCGAGGCTCCGCCAGGGCTGACCGTCGTGGCGATTCAGGACGGCCGGGTACTGGGTACCGCGAAGATGGGACCGAATAAGCCAGGCCCGGGAGCGCACATATCGACCGCGAGCTTCATGGTCGCTGCCGATGCCAGGGGCAACGGCGTGGGCGGAGCGCTGTGCCGGTACGCGATGGCCTGGGCGAGGGAACACGGCTACGCGGGCATGCAGTTCAACGCGGTCGTCGAGTCGAATCGCGCGGCCGTCGAACTGTACGAGCGGCTCGGCTTCGCGATGATCGGGACCGTTCCCGGCGCCTACGAGCACCGGGTTCTCGGCCGGGTCGGCCTGCACATCATGTACTGCGCCTTCTGATCGGCGAACTGCCCCGCCAGCTAGTGCACGGCGACATCGGGCCGGACAACGTCCTGATGGACGGCGACCAGGTACGGACGATCGTCGACTTCACTCCGCACCACCAGCCGTTCCTGTTCGCGCTGGCCACTGCGGTGTACTGGTATCACGTCCACGGGTACGACCGGCTCGACCTCAGCGCCGTTCGGGCCAGCCTCGCCGCCACCGCCAGCCAGCGGCCGTGGACCGACCTGGAGGTGGCGCTCTGGCCGGTCATGCTGGCCCGAGAGGCACTGCGCCGGCTGGCCACCCCGCTGGCGATCGCCGTCGAGCAGCCGGGCGGTCGGCCGGCCGCGATCGGCCCGCGTGACGAGGCCGTCCGGTCGGTCATGCGCGCGTGGCCCGCCCTGCCCGGCCTTATTCCCCGCTGACCCGTCCGCTGGGCGGGGAGTAAGGCCCGGTGCCGAGCGAGGCCCTGATCAGTGCCTCCGTCTCGGGCCAGTCCCGCACAGGGGCCCCGTAGCCGGGCACCGGATCACGCTGCGGGCCGAAGAAGTACTGATGGTCGACGCAGCCGCGGATGGCGGCGTGGACCTCAGGATGGTCATCGACGAAGTGGGTCAGCGCCAGCTGCTCGCAGTGGATGCGCTTGTCAGGGCGGGTCAGGCAGAACCTGACATTCGCGGCCGGCAGGCCGGTGCGCCGGTAGAAGTCATGACCCTCCAGCCAGCGCAGCGTCCTGGCCTGGACCCGGGGGCCGCATTTGGAGACGAGCCAGACCCGGACCGCGAACAGGTCGACCAGCCGCCCGATCGCCGGAAAGGAGCCTGCCATCTCCGGCGTGGCGAGCATGGCCGCCTCATCGCCCTCGAAAAACGCAGTGTCGCCGCCCCCGCGATGAGCGGGGCCGTCGATGATCACCCGGCCGATGTCGATGCCAAGCCGGGGCTGGCGGCCTGCGGAAGACGTGGTCACCACACCAGGGTGCCCGACCCGCCGCGCGCTCGGACCCGGACCGCCGGACCCGCCGGCCCGAGCTTCCGGCATAGATCCAGCCCGTTCCCCCTATCCCCCATCCCGAGCCCGTCCGTGCGGCCTCGCCGAATGAATGGCACTTTCATCCTTGTTTCTCCGGATGAAAGTGCCATTCATAGGGACCGTGGCTGCGCTTCCGGGCCGTGGTCGCGCCGCCAGACCGTGGTCGCCCGATATCGGGTGGCGTGGGCCGGCCGGCGAAGGCGATGATGGGATCATGAACGTCGAGCAGATCAATATCGGCCCCAGCGACGCGCTCGCCCCGGTCGACTCGGTGGCTGCGATCGCCGGCAAGGGGCTGAAGGGCGACCGCCAGTTCTTCGAGGACGGCGCGGAACCCGGCGACGCCCTGACCCTGATCGAAGCGGAGGCCCTCGAGGACGTCTGCCTCACCGGCACTCAGTCCCGCCGTCAGGTGGTGGTCCGCGGCGTGCGGCTCAACGACCTGGTCGGCAAGCGCTTCCGGGTCGGGGACGTCGAGTGCGTCGGCGTCAAGCTCTGCGAGCCGTGCCTGCATCTGCAGCAGCTGACGCGGCCGGGCATCATCAAGGACCTGATCCATCGCGGCGGCCTCAACGCGGACATCCTGACCGATGGCCAGATCTCGGTCGGTGACCAGCTGTCGGTCGTCTAGCCGCGTCCGGTGTCGTGATCGGCAAGGATCTCGCCGATGATGCGCCTGGTCTCGCGCGCGTCATCGGGATCATCGCGCAGCGCTCCGACTAGCGTGATCAGCGCCTTCCACAGGGCCCAGCCGCGGCCGCGCAGCCAGGTGCCCTCGTCCACGGGCAGGCTGGACGTGAACATCCGCCGCGCTGCCCCGGACAGGAACGTCCACGCGATCACGGTGTCGCAGGCCGGATCGCCGACGGCACAGCAGCCGAAGTCGATGACGGCACAGAGCCTGCCGTCACGCACGAGCAGGTTTCCGGTCGCGACATCGCCGTGCACCCAGACAGGCGAACCGCGCCACGGCGCGCGCAGCGCGGCCTCCCAGACGTCCGTCGCGGCGCCGGTGTCGATCTCGCCGCCGAGAGCCCCGATCGCCGCCCTGGTCTGGCCGTCGTAGACGGCCAGTGACCCGCCGCGGAAAAAGTTGCGGTCTGCGGGCGGCGGTCCGTCAACGGCATCGACCCGGTACAGCGCCGCCAGGAAGTCAGCCAGGTCGGCGGCGAACCTGATCACGTCGGCGACCCGGCCGGCGGTCGCGACATCGCCGTCCAGCCAGCGGTAGACCGACCACGGCCAGCCGAAGCCGCAGCCAGGAACGCCCTTCGCCAGCGGCTCAGGGATCGGCAGCGGCAGCCGGCCGGCCAGCACCGGCAGCCACCGGTGCTCCTTGTCGACCTGCCAGGCGTACTGCTCACCGCTTGGCAGCCGGACGGACAGATCGTCGCCGAGGCGGAACGTCGTGTTGTCCCAGCCGTCGACCGCCACCGGCCTGACCGGAAGGTCAGCCCACTGCGGAAACTGCTCCGCGACCAGCCGCGACACCAGCGCCGCCGTGATAGCCGATTTGTCCACGCCCGGCATAATCCCACGGCCCCCGCCCGCCAAGCCTCTGAATTTCGCCCGCGGCCAGCCCGGCGCCCGGGCTAGGCGGGGCGCCGCATGCGGGCCGGCGGGCGGGGCCGGCAGGCTGGGCCCGGCGGGGCGGGCCGCCGGGCCGACAGGACAGGACAGCGGC
>JADGPC010000197.1 GCA_017882645.1 Streptosporangiales bacterium
CGAGCCCGTCGAAGTCCCCGAGCCCGTCGAAGTCCCCGAGCCCGTCCCGCAGTTCCAGCTCCTCGCGCAGTCCGAGCCCGAGCAAGAGCCCGTCCGGGAGCCCCAGCGGGACCAAGAGCCCGAGCCCATCGCAGAGCCACAGCCCCAGTCCGTCGAAGTCCGGCTCGCCCAGCCCGTCTCCCTCGCACTCGCATTCGCCCAGCCCGTCTCCTTCGCCGAGCCGCTCGCACCACGCGGGGGCGCTCTGCGTGACCGCCCAGCTCGTGCAGCACAGTTCCAGCACGGCAGCCGGCGGGACCGTCACGTACTCGATCTGGGTCTGGAGCACGATCGCTGCCAAGCAGGTGACGGCTAGCGCCGCCTCGAGCGCGCATGCCATGCGAGCGCCGCACTTCACGCTGTGCCCCGCCGCTCACGGAACGTCATGCTCGATTGGCTCGCTGCCAGCGAATCAGGCATTCGAGCTGATGGTCACGGACAAGGTCAGGGCGACGGCTGGCGCCGGTGCCCCGATAACGCTTGCGGTAACGGTCAGCGGCGCGGCGCTGTCCCCTGCCGAGGCCGCTGTTACGACGGTCGTCGGCCAGACAAGTGAGCCTCCCTCTTCGAATCCGCTGCCGACGCTGCCGCCAGGTACCCTGGCCCCGATTCCGGGTGCGACCATCACGCCCGCGGGTCTGTCCGGCTTGTTCCCGACGGTAACCCCAAAGGCATCCCCGTCCAGCAAGGCAAGCCGCGTCCGAAAGCTGGCCGGAGTCACCCAGACCTCGTCGGCGCTGCCATTCGATCCCCGCCTTATCGGCGGACAGCTCGCCGGGCTGGCGGTGCTGGCGGCGGCAATCACCATGGTCGTAGCGAGACTGTCGCTGCGGACGCCGCAGACCTCCGCCAGCGCCAAGTCGGGCCATGACGGCGGCGACGCGAGCGGAGACCAGACCGGCAGCTGACGCCACTGGCAGCTGCCGCACCGGCCGGCTACCTAACGACGTGCTCGATCAGCGGGCGCATCTGACGCATCTCGTCCGCCAGGCCAGCGGAGGTCAGCGTCGCCGAGACGACCACGCCGAAGGTGTCGCTGTCGGCCCAGGTACATTCGGCCGGACCGCCGTTCACACCTGGCGCGCAGGCCGCCTGCCCGCCGAGCGTGCCCGCGCTCGTGGCGAACGCGCCGTGGAGCCGGGTCATGTACGCGCTGATCAGGCTGCTCGCCGAGGCGTTGCCCGCGAGATTCCCGCCGATGAATACGACGATCTGCGCTCCAGTGCTCGTGCCGGGTCCTGTCGTCCGCTCGTAGACAGCGGCAACGACATTCTTCACGTCGCCTCTGGCCGCGGCCACGATCCGCTGCTTGAGCGCCCTGGCGGTGGCGTTCGCCTGCTGCCTGGTGTAACTGCCCAGCGTGGCCGGCGTCGAGATGGCATGTGAGGCCTGCGGCCTGAACACCACGTACGCCGCGACGGCCAGCACGGCGACGATCACCGAGCCAGCGATGACCAGGATCTTGCGCGCTCCGCGCCGGCCGGCCCGCGGCCGGCTCTTGCCGGGCGCCGCCTGCTTACGAGGCTTGGGTCCGCCGCTCTTGCGCGGCTTGCGGGGCGGCTTGCCGCGGCGCGGTAGCTGACGATCGAGCAGCTCGATTTCCGGCGAATCACCGTCGCCGGCCAGCAGATCGCGCTGGTCCGTGCCGGTCCGCTGGCCGACGCTGGCGACCGTGCGGTCGGCGGCCACCGGATCGGCCCAAACCGGATCGGCCCAAGCAGGATCGGCCGACCCGGACTCGGCGACCGGCCCGACCGCGCGGATTCTCGGGCCACCGCCAGCGCTCAGCTCCGGCCGGCCCCGGTCATCGGCGCGCGGTTGCGGACCGGTGCTGGCCACCTGGGCGGCCCGGCTGGCTGGATAGAGCGGCTGGGCGTACTCCGCGGTGTTCATCCGCGGGTCGGACCTGTCCAGCCCCGGCCGATCGGACGCGGGCCGGTCCAGCGCGAGCCGATCGGACGCGGGCCGGTCCAGCGCAAGCCGGTCCGAGGCGAGCCGGCTCGAGGCGTGCCCGTCCCAGTCAGGCCGGTCCCAGTCGGCCAGATCCTTGCCTGGCCCATCCCAGCCGGCCCGGTCGTGGCCCGGTGCGGCCTGGCCCGGCAAGCTCGGCCCGGGCCGAGTCTGCCCAGGCTGAGTCTGCCCGGGCCGGTTCAGCTCCGGCCGGGTCAGCTCCTGGCCCGGCCGGCCCGGCCGGCCCGGCCGGCCGCGGCGGCTGACATCTTCGACCGGGTAGAGCGGCTGCCTGTAGTCATCGGCCGCCGGGTTGAACAGCGCGTCGGCCGCGTTCCCGGCGTGCAGGTCGACGGCCTGGCCGGCGGTCAGCCGGACGGCGCGCCCAGTCCGCGGACGCGACGGCCCGTCATCGGCAGGCCGAGGTGCGGGTTCAAGGTCGTATTCGGGCGCCTGATCCAGCCGGTCCGAGCGACTCGCGCGCTCCGGCCGGTTCCCGCGCCTTGCGCGTCCCGCTCGCCCCGAACGACCGGTCCGCTCCGAACGGCCCGGTCGCTCCGGGCCATCCGCCCGGTCCGGCGCCAGGTCCGCTCGCTCCCGGCCATCCGCCCGGCCCGGCGCCAGGTCCGGCCGCTCCGGGAGACCCGCCAGGCCCTGGCCATCCGCCCGGCCCGGCGCCAGGTCCGGCCGCTCCGGGAGACCCGCCAGGCCCTGGCCATCCGCCAGGCCCGGCGCCATATCCGGCCGCTCCGAGAGACCGGCCCGGCCAGCGAGCAGGTCCGCACGCCCGGAACGTCCCGCCCGACCAGTCGCCGCGGCCGCCCGGCGCTCGGACGCCGCAGCGAACTCGCCTGACTGGCCAGACCCGCGTGGCTCGACTCCCCCGGCACCCGGCCGCCGGAGCCCGCTGTCCCGCTCCTGGCCGGAATCCTCGCGCGGCGGACGCGGCAAGGTCGCCGGCCGGGCGGCGGGCTCAGCCGACGCGGGGGCCGAGGACCGAGCCGACGAGGAGGCCCGCCCCTCCCCCAGGTACTTGATCCAGTCGTAGTCCTCGTCACCGCCGAGGCCACCTGACAGATCCTGCCCGCGGCCAGGATCCCGATCGGACCGCCGGTCCTTGCCTTTCTTCGGCATCCGGCCAACCTCCCGTATCCCGGCCGTCTGCCGACCTCTCGTCCGTCGCTGCGCCCGCAGGGCCAGCGGCCGCATCTGTGCGCCACGATTCACCTGACTGACGGCTTTTCTCAGCTATGCCGAGATTCATACATCATGCGGCAAGTCCGGCTCGCCCGCTACACGATCGCCGTGGACCGGTTACGGTCCGCGCACTCGGCCTTGTGGCCCGACCGTGATTTCAGCGAAACCAGCCCGCAACATGTTAGCGGGCCGGCCCGCGGCTGGATGCCGGAAAACCGGCACCCGGACTCCCGGTTCCTGACCGGCCGGGACCGGCTCAGAAACCACGACATCATGCTGGTCGCAGACCTTGCGGTAATGCCTCCGCGCGGTGGACGATCGGGTGCAGCAGCTACAGTTTGGGGGCAATCCCATGCAGGACGGCGTGTCCGCGCCAGTTATCGGCCCGTCGGCGATCCTGCCTCGCGGCTACCTGTGGCTGGCCCCGATCTGGTACCTCGGTGCCGCCGCCGCGCTGGCGTTCAGCCGCTGGCCGCCGATCTGGTTCCGCATGACCGCAGCGGTGGGCCTGCTCTGTGCGCTGATCATCTTCGTGCTCGCGCTCAACTCGGTCACCACCAGGGCGTTCGCGGCCGGCCAGGAGGGGGTCGACCTCGGGCTGCCACATTCCAGCCGGCGGCGCGGCAAGCTTCGGCGCGGCATGCGGCACCTGCCGTGGCGCCACATCGAGCGGGTACGCATCGCGTCCAAGCCTTACGGCGCCCGGGTCGAGCTCATTCTCAGCCCGAACGCCTCGCTCGCCCTGCGGGGCTTCAGGCACGGCCCGCTCCGGCGGGCGTGGCGCTGGATCCTGCTCGTGATCCCGTTCTGGTACCTGCTCAGGCCGACCGCGCTGACCAGCCCGCTCGACGGCCCGCCCCGGTACCAGGTGAACGTGCGCGGCCTCTCGGTCGACGAATTGCGGCGGATGCTGCGCGCGATCGCGCCGCCCGATGTGACGGTCGCGGTACTCGTGCGCAAGCGCTGATCCGTATCATCTGCCACATCGGCACCGCACGCGGACCAGCCAGGTGGCAGGCCGGCCTGCCGCAGGCACCGGCGCCGCGACCTTGTTCGGCGATAAATGAAGGGCATGGACTCGATGGCACATGAGGTTAAAGGCGTAATCGCCCGCAGCAAGGGCGCTCCGGTCGAGCTCACCACGGTCGTCGTGCCTGATCCGGGTCTCGGCGAGGCGCTGGTCAGGATCCAGGCCTGCGGTGTCTGCCACACCGACCTGCACTACCGCGAGGGCGGCATCGGGGAGGACTTTCCCTACCTGCTCGGCCACGAGGCGGCCGGCGTCGTCGAGGCGGTCGGCGACGGCGTCTCCGGGCTCGAAGCCGGCGACTTCGTCATCCTTAACTGGCGAGCCGTCTGCGGCCAATGCCGCGCGTGCCGGCGTGGCCGCCCGTGGTACTGCTTCAGCACCCACAACGCGACCCAGAAGATGACCCTGACCGACGGCACGGTCCTGTCGCCCGCACTGGGCATCGGCGCGTTCGCCGAGAAGACCCTGGTCGCTGCGGGCCAGTGCACCAAGGTCAGCTCGCAGGTCAAGCCCGAGGTCGCCGGACTGCTCGGCTGCGGCGTGATGGCCGGGCTCGGTGCCGCGCTGAACACCGGACAGGTCGGCCGCGGCGACTCGGTAGCGGTAATCGGCTGCGGCGGCGTGGGCTGCGCGGCCGTGCTCGGCGCCCGCCTCGCCGGGGCCAGCAAGATCATCGCAGTCGACATCGACGACCGGAAGCTGGCCTGGGCCCGCGAGCTCGGGGCGACCGACACGGTCAACTCGCGCGAGACCGACCCGGTCGAGCAGATCAGGGCCCTCACCGGCGACAACGGCGCCGACGTGGTCATCGAGGCAGTCGGCCGCCCCGAGACGTACACGCAGGCGTTCTACGCCAGGGACCTGGCCGGCACCGTGGTCCTCGTCGGGGTGCCGACGCCGGACATGCGGCTCGAGCTGCCGCTGCTCGACGTGTTCGGCCGCGGCGGGGCGCTGAAATCATCCTGGTACGGCGACTGCCTGCCGGACCGCGACTTCCCGATGCTGACCGACCTGCACCTGGCTGGCCGGCTGCCCCTGGAGAAGTTCGTGTCGGAGACCATCGCGCTGGACGCTGTCGAGGAAGCGTTCGCCAAGATGCAGCGGGGCGAGGTGCTGCGCAGCCTCGTCACGCTCTGACCGTGCCCGCCGAGGTCGCCAGGATCGCGATGTGGTCAGGGCCCAGGACCCTGTCCACGGCGCTGATGCGGTCCTTCGAGAACCGGCCCGACACCGTGGTGGTCGACGAGCCGCTGTACGGCTACTACCTGGCCGAGACCGGCATCGCCCATCCCGGCCGGGACGAGATCATTCGCTCGATGCCGGCGGCGTGGCCCGAGGTGATCGAGCAGCTCACCTCCGGCCAGCTGCCGGCGGGCCGGAGCGTGTACTACCAGAAGCACATGACGCATCACCTGCTGCCGGGGGTCGACCGGAGCCGGCTGGCCGGCCTCCGGCACGCGTTCCTGATCAGGGACCCGCGGCGGCTGCTCGCCTCGTACGCCCGGGTGCGCGACACGCCGACCCTGGCTGATCTGGGCCTGGAGCAGCAGGTCGAGATCTACCGGCTCTTCGGCGGGCCGGTGATCGATGCGGCCGACCTTGCGGCCAGGCCGCGGGCCGCGCTGGAGGCACTCTGCGCCGCCCTGCGGATCCCGTTCGTGGCGGCGATGCTCGCCTGGCCCGCCGGGCCGCGGCCGACCGACGGCATTTAGGCGGAGCACTGGTACGCGCGCGTATGGGCGTCGACCGGATTCGACGCGGGCCGGGACGCGGGCCCGTGCGCGGGCCGGGACGCGGGCCGGGACGCGGGGCCGGACGCGGGGGCCAGAAGCGCCGTGGCGGCCCTGCCGGACCGGCTGGAGGGGCTGGCCGCTCGCTGCCAGCCGTTCTATGCCGAACTGGCGGCGCATCGCCTCCGGCTCTAGCCCTGATGCCGCTCGGCGGCTCGCCGGGACCGGCGGGTGCCGCCGGGTGGCCGGACCGGCTCAGCCGGCATCGCTCGCGGTAATCTGCACGACCCGGTCGAAGGCGATTCCGGCCGCCTGTCCCGCTGCCAGCACAGCGCCAGCCGTGTCCGCCTCGTAGACGACGAAGCAACTCTCGTCAGCCGCGGCGTACATCGCCCTGACGAACGTGACCGCGGACGCGCGGCGGCTGACCTCCCGGGCCCCGGCGCGCGCACGTCGAGCGAGGTCCGCCAGGTCAGCCTCGTGTTCGGGCAGGTAGAACTCGGCGAGGTAGCCCACCCGGGCAGGTTAGGGCCGCGCCAGCCGGACCGTATACGCGGAGACCCACATGATGTGAAACCTGGTCACGAGCCGTCGCGGATCCGGCTCGCGAGCTGCGCCCGCGACTGGACGCCCAGCTTCGAGTAGATCCGGGTCAGCGTCGACTCGACGGTTCGCACCGTCACGAAAAGCTCGGCCGCGATCTCCCGGTTGCTCAGGCCGCGCACGACGAGATCCGCGACGCGCTGTTCGGTCGCCGTCAGGGTGTCCCCGCCCGGTGCCCGGCCGCTGACCCTGGCCAGTTCATCGCGCGCACGGTCCAGCCACAACTGCGCTCCGGCCCCTGCGAACTGGGTCATCGCCTCAGTTAGGACCTCCCTGGCCGCCCGGCGCTGTCTTTGACGACGGTGCACCGATCCGATCAGCAGCAGCGTCCGGCCGCGCGGGACCGGTTCCAGAGTCATCCGCTCCTGAAGCGCGATCGCCTGGGTCAGCTCGGACAGCGCCTCCCGCGCGTCGCCGCGTGCCGCGGCGAGCGCGCCTCGGCAGCGGGCCGCCAGGGCATCGGCGACCGGATCGTACGACCGGCTACGGGACGCTGCGAGCCATGCCGCGGCCCGGTCCAGATCGCCCACGCCGATCAGCGCGTCCACGCCCTCGTAGACGACCGTCGTCCGCATATTCCGACCGGCTCCAGAAAGCTCGTCGAACAGAACCTTAAACCGGGCAGCGGCCGAGGCGACGTCGCCGAGGGCCAGCTCCAGCGAGCCGAGCAGCGACTCGTTAGCGAGGAGGTAGACCCGGTCCCCGACCTTGCGCGAAAGTTCCATGCCCCGGCGGGCGCAGTCGCGGACGACATCGGCCTGCCCGAGACAGAGCGCCGCGAGCCCGCAGCCATGCAGCAGCGCGCTGGTGAGCTGAGCGAGGTCCAGTTGCTCGGCCATATCCAGGCCCGCCCGTGCCAGCTCAGCCCCGCGCACCGGATCGCCGGTCCGGGTGGCGATCATGGATAGCCGCAGCAGCACATCGCCGCGGACGTAGGCGACCCCCTCGACCTCGGCGCGGGCCAGCGCCCGCTCGAGCGCCGTACGGGCTTCGTCGAGCCGGCCGACACTCATCAGGTAGACCCCCGCCCACTGACTGGGCGGCTCACGGCCGACGACGTCTGCGTTCCGCTCGAGCTCCAGGGCGCGGTCGATCTGGTTCTGGTCGACGTCGTAGCCGCACGTCCAGTCGAAGTAGTAGCGCGACCCAGGGTGGAGCCGAGCAGGCTCGGGTCACCAGACTGCTCAGCGAATCCGAGTGCGTGCTTGATCTCAGCCCGCGCCCGGTCGTTGTCGCCCACGATGGCCCAGTGGTCGGACATAAAGCCATAGATGGTGGCGCGCAGCGCTGGCGCCGGGCCGCTCTCCCTGAGCGCCTGCTCCAGCAGCTCCAGCGAGGCCTTGAAGTCGTCCTCCGTGTTCCAGCCGAGGTAGGCCAGGGCTTCGGCTCGCACCGGACCCTTCGGTGCCAGGTCGACGAGCTGCCTGAGCGCCGCTTCTGCCGCCCGGTTCTCCCCGGCCACGGCCAGCAGCTTGGCCGAGGCCAGCAGCCGGCGGTGGGCGTCGCCCTGACGGCTGTCCGGTGTCATCGTGGCCGCCAGTTCCAGCAGCTCGGCGGCCGTCGCCGGGGCACCGCGCTGCTCGGCGACGGCCGCGGCCGCGTCAAGCTGCGCGGCGATATCGGCCGACGGACCATCGGCGGCCAGTGCCCGATGCCGGGCCTGCTCCTCCGGGTTGCCTGCGGCGGTAGCCGCGAGTGCGTGCAGGTCGCGGCGCCTGGCAGGTGGTATCGCGCCCAGTACAGCCGATGACAGCAGCGGATGAGAGAAGCGGAGCCGCCCAGAATCCGCTTCGAGCACCCCGGCCAGCACCCCCGCGTCGACGTCACCGCCCGTGATGCCCGCGGCGAGATAGCTGCGCAGCGGCGCGTCTGGCATGACGGCGACCAGGTCAAGTGCGTCGGTCACTGGCCCGGGCAGGTCCCTGAGCCGCTCCCGGATCAACCCGGCGAGCGTGTCGGGGACCGGCAACGGCCCGCTGGCGACCCTGGTCATGCCACGACGGACAAGTGCCCTCGCGATTTCCAGGGCGACGAGCGGATTGCCGCCAGAGTCAGCATGGATCCGCCGGAGTGTCGGATGCGAGAAGGACTGGTCGAGTGTCGTTCGCAGCATCCTGTGCAGCGCGCCCAGGCTCAGGCCGCCGATCGGGAGGACCTCGACGTGCAGGTCAGCTCGCTCCAGCTCAAGCGGGAGTCCTATGTCAGGCTCGGCCGTACGCTGCGCGCAGAGCAGGCCGACCCGATGACCGGCGAGCCGGCGCAGCGCGAAGCCCACGGCGGCCGTGGTCGGCGGGTCCAGCCACTGGACGTCGTCGATCACCACGACGACCGGCGTCGGTGCGGCCAGGGCGAGCAGCGCGCTCCGAACGGCCACCGCGATCACATTCGGCTCCGGCGGGGTCGGGGCCGCGTCCGCCAGGAGCAACGCCACCTCCAGGGCGCGGCGCTGCGGAGCGGGCAACTGGGCCAGCACCACGTCGAGGTGATTAGACAGCAGGTCGGCCAGCCCGGCAAAGGCCAGGCGCAGGTCAGCAGGTGACGGCGTCGTCTTCAGGACCGTGTAGCCGGCCCTGGCGGCCTGGTCGAGCCCGGAGCGCAGCAAGGTGGTCTTCCCGGCGCCGGCGCCGCCCGCGAGGACGGCGGCCGCGGGCGCGGACTTCAGCCCGGTCAGGAACGAGCCGAGCGCGGCCAGCTCGCCGTCGCGTCCCACGACCGTTCCTGACATGGACAGCACATTACGGGACCGGCCCCCGGAGACCAATATGCGGTTATCAGGCCGATAAGCGATCAAGCTTGCTATTTCCCTATTCACGAGCAAGGCCAGTACCGCCTTCTGGACGGTCGCGCGGATTGCTCCTGAGTTCCCCGTGCAGTACA
>JADGPC010000198.1 GCA_017882645.1 Streptosporangiales bacterium
CCGCGCCTGAGTTCCCGGCATCGGAGCCTGTCCTGGCCGAGCCCGCCGCGCGTGAGCCTGTCGAGCCCGCCGTGCGTGAGCCTGTCCTGGCCGAGCCCGCCGTGGGCGAGCCTGGCCCGCGCACGCCTGGCCTGCCTGAGTCGGTGGGGCCCGAGTCGGTCGGACCCGAGCCTGTCACGCTCGAGCCGGCTGGGTCCGAACCGCCCGCCCCGCAGGCGGCCGCAGCCACGCCATCGGCCGCCCCGCAGCGGCCGGCCATCACCGTAGTCAGCGCCGGCGCGCCCCGCGCGACGCCGCCTGCCGTCGAGCGCGCGCTCGCCGGGCCGTCGGCCCGGCGCGGGGACGTCCGGGCCGGACGCGTCTCGGTTGTCCCCGGCGGACACCGCCCGGGCAAGCCCGACCTGCTCCAGCGCGACCGGGCGCGGGCGCAGCTTCCGGTCGGCGGTCCGGCCCGCATCGTCGTCCTTGGCTGCACGGTCGGGGCGGGCCAGACCATGACGGCCCTGCTCACCGGTGAGGTGCTGGCCAGCCTGCGGGCCGACAACGTCGCTGTGCTCGACCTGAACCCAGGATCCGGCTCGCTGGCGACGCGGGCCGAGTCGCGTCCCGCGCTGAGCCAGGCCGGGTCACTCGGCCCGTCCAGGCTGGTCGTCGTCGTGCCGCCACGGCCCGGCAGCGCAGGACACGCCGGCGCGGCCGGCCAGGCCGCGAGCCGGCGCGATCCGGCTGCGGACGCCCTGGCGTTCAGCGCCGCCGGTGACCGGCACGACCTCGTCCTGGCTGACCCGGCGACCGCGGCCGTACCAAGGCTGCTGGCCATTGCCGACCAGCTAGTCCTGGTCGCTCCGGCCAGCGCCGCGGCTCCTGGCGCGATCGCCATGACCTTTGAGTGGCTGGAGGCGCACGGCCAGTCCGGCCTCGCGGCCGGCGCGGTCATGGTGCTGAACGGCGTCAGCCGGCGCAGCGCTGCCTTTGTCGAGCAGGCCGAACGAGTCTGCGCCGGCCGGTGCCGGGCCATCGTCCGCATCCCCTGGGATGACCAGCTCCAGAGCCATTCGACGAAGTGGACACATCAGGCGGCGCCCGGTTCGCAGGCCCGCCAGCACTGGGCCGGACTGCTGAGCCCGGCCACTGCGGGGGCCTACACGGCGCTGGCCGGCGTGCTCGTGGCCAGCCTTGCCGACCGCGGTGCCGGACGCGTCCGCGAACACCAGGCCGCTCAAGCCGGGCCGGTGCCGCGATGAGCGGGCGGGGCGCCAAGCGGAACAGGCTTTCCGTCCGGTACTTCGACGACCGGATCCTGCTGACCGAGACGCACGCCTGGGCGTACTTCCGGGTGCCGACCATCTCCTACGAGTTCATGACCGGCCAGCAGCGTGAGGCACTGGCGACCAACCTCACCGTCGCGATGGCCGGGATCAGGATGGCCGACGCGGAGGTCCACCTGCGGATCGCGCACCGAAGCTACCCGGCCGCCGATTGGGCCACCGGCCTGCACGCCACTTCCGACGGCGGCCCCGGCTGGGTCCCTTACCTGGACGAGATGTACCGGCAAGTCTGGGCGAAGGACTTCTGGACTAAGGAGGTCTACCTCGGCGTGCGGCTCGGCCAGCGCGGCGTGCGGGCCCAGCTGACGGGCGGCGTTTTCGCCCAGTTCGGCCGCGCCTACAAGGCCGGCGAGCAGCTGCTCGGCCTGGAGGACGACGCCGTGGTGCACGGCGAGATCGCCAAGTGGACCGAGCTGGCTGACCGGGTCGGCCGCACGCTCGGGGCCAGCTCGCTGGCGGCCAGGCACGCCACCGCGGACGAGGTCGCCTGGCTGTTCCGGCACGCGATCACCGGATGCCTCGGTGACCCGCCACCATCGGCGGCCCGGCGGCGCCGGTGGGGTATCGGCGAGATCGAGTCGCTTGTGGAAGGCGAGATCCACAACGGGCGGACCGTTCTGCGAATGGTTCATCCGGCCGGGGAGTCGTACGCGACATTCCTGTCATTCTCGCGATTCCCCGACGTCATGTACTTCCCCGACGGCGAGCCGTGGCTGCACTACGCCGACTCGCTGCCGTTCCCGGTCGAGGCCAGCCTGCGGATGAAGCTGATCCCGCCGGCCAAGGCCAGCAAGGATGTCAGCCGCCGGCTGGCGCATGCCAGGGACATGGACGCGCACATCCGCGAGGCGGGCGCCGACATGCCGCTGGCCCTGGCCGAGCAGATCGAGGCGGCCAGGCTGCTGGAGCACGGGATCACCAAGGAACGGCTCCCGTTCGTCTACGGCTGGCACCGGCTCACGGTGACCGCGTCGAGCCGTGAGCTGTGCGTGCGCCGCGCCGAGGCGGTCACCGAGCACTACCGCGATATCGGCATCGACGTGGTGAACTCGACTGGCGACCAGTTCTCGCTGCTGAACGAGTCGCTGCCAGGGGACAAGGTGCGGCTGGTCTCGTACCTGCAGCGCCAGCCGCTCTACACGATCACGGGCGGGATGCCGACCGCGACCGTCGACCTCGGTGACCGGATGGCGGACGAGGCCGGCTGGATCGGCCCGTATATCGGCGAGACCATCGGCCGGGCCAGGTCGGTCGTGCACTTCGACCCGCTGGTGGCCGCCGCGCGGAACCGGCCGACGGCGGTCGCGATCACCGGCGAGCCGGGTGGCGGCAAGACCACGCTGGCCCTGCTCCTGATCATGCAGCTCGCGCTGCGCGGCGTCACCGTCGCCGTGATCGACCCCAAGGGCGACGCCGAGTCGCTGGTCAGGCTGCTGGCCCAGCGCGGCCGCCGGGCCAGGGTGCTTCCGCTCGGCAGCGCGGCCGCGGGGCTGCTTGACCCGTTCTCGTTCGGCGATGACCTCGCCGAGCGGCGGACGATGGCCGCCGAGACGCTGCGGCTGCTGCTGCCGGGAATGAGCGAGGAACGCGAGAGCGCGATGATCCAGGCCGTCGGGGCGGTCGCCTCGGCGGAGAAGCCGAGCCTCGGCCAGGTGGTCGAGCACCTCGAGGCGGCCGCCCACCCGGCATCGAAGAACCTGGGCGCCGTGCTCAGGTCGATGTCGGAGATGCGGCTGGCCAGGCTGTGCTTCGCGCCGTCCGGCGGCGACCGGATCGACGCGGAGGGCTGGACGACCGTGTTCACGCTGGCCGGGCTGACGCTGCCCGAGTCCGGCCTCAAGCGCGACGACTACTCCTACGAGCAGCGGCTGTCCGTGGCGCTGCTGTACCTGGTCTCCCAGTTCGCCCGGCGGCTGCTCAACGGCATGGACCGGCGGATTCCCAAGGCGATCGTGCTGGATGAGGCGTGGGCGGTGACGTCGACACCGCAGGGCGCCAAGCTGATTCCCGAGGTGTCCCGGATGGGCCGGTCGAAGAACACCGCGCTGATCCTGGTCTCGCAGAACGCGGGCGACCTGCTCAGCGAGCAGGTGACGAACTGCATCTCGGCCGTGTTCGCGTTCCGCTCCACCGAGCGGGCGGAGGTGGCGAGCGTGATGTCGCTGCTCGGGGTCGAGTCCTCCGAGGAACATCAGGCCGTGCTGCGGAGCCTGGGGAACGGCGAATGCGTCTTCCGTGACCTGGACGGCCGGGCCGGCCGGATCGTGGTCGACCTGATCTCCGATGACCTGCGCCGCTGGCTGGACACCAACCCGACCAGGGCCAGCTCAGGACAGGTCCCGGGACAGGGAGAATCTCCGGACCGCGGGCCAGGGGGTGAACCCGGCGGGGCCACGGGCGATTCCGGCGGGCATGCGGGCGCAGGCCGGCCCGCTGGGCACGGGTGGCCGGGGGGTCAGCCGGCCGGTCATCCGGGCCCCGGAAACGGCCAGCACACCGCACGGGGCCGCCCGCCAAGTCCTGTTCAGGCGCCAACCCCCTGACTGGCGCGTTCGACACCCCTCCGGGAGCCCCCCTGATGCTCAGACTCCGTCGAGTGCCCCGCAAGACCGCTGTCGCGCTGGTCCTGCTCGTGGTGCTCTTCAGCGTGCTGCGCGGCGCCGCGCCGCAGGGTCACCAGGCCGGGCCGGGTGCGTCGGGCAAGCCGGTGGCCGCGCGGACGCTGTCGGCAACCAGGCCCGCGGGCGGTCCCTGCTCGGTGCCGGGGATCGGCGACATCGGCGGCCTGCTCGGTTTCTGCTCGCTCGGCCAGTCCGGGCTGATCGGCGGAATCAACAGCCTCTGCCAGCCCGGCGTGCCGCAGCCCGAGTCGGCCACGTCGGGCGTGGACTCGCTGATCAGGCCGCCGGCGTCGCCGACCAAGCCGGTCGCGACCCCGTACAACCAGTACGGCATGTCCGGGCAGTTCTGGGCGCCCTTCGATCTGCAGTGCTCGGACATGACCTCGTTGATCGGCAACGATGTGGCCGGGATGCTGTTCGACTTCGCCAAGGCCCTGGACCGGGTCACCATCACCGTGTACCAGTCGGCCGCGGGAGAAGGCATTCTCAGCTGGCTGCAGGACGTGACCGACCATCTGATCAGCGGCCTGGGCAATGCCATCTACTTCCCCTACGTCGCGCTGGTGGTCATCCTGGGGGCGATCTGGCTCGCCTGGCAGGGACTGATCCGCAAGCGCGGCACCAGGACGATCGAGGGCACGATCTGGATGGTGCTGGCCTGCGCAGCCGCGATCTGGCTGATCGGCAGGCCGGCCGACTTCACCGGCCTCGGCAAGGGAGTCTCGGACGGGATCAGTACCACGCTGAACACCGCGTTCGCCAACCTTCCCAGCCCAGGCCAGGCCAGCTGCCTGCCGGTCAAGGGTCATGACCCGCAGATCAGCCGGGCCAGCTTCAGCTACACCTCGAGCCGGACCGTGGTCGACCAGAATGCCAACGAGCTGTGGACGGTGCTCGTCTGCAAGCCGTGGCTGGACGGCGAGTTCGGCACGACGGCCTTTACCTCGGCCGGCAAGGCGACAGCAGTGTCGGCTTACGCCAGGCAGTTGCTGTGGGCGCAGGCCATAGCGGCAAACGAGCATCCGACCACCACGCTGGTCAACGCCAAGCAAGCCGCGTACGAGGGCATCGCGAAGACGATCCAGCAGCAGGATCCGTCGGCCTACCCGCTGTTCCAGGGCAAGGAGTGGACCACGAGGCTGGAGATCGGGTTCGCCGCCCTGCTCGCCGCCCTGGTGGCCGGCGTGCTCGTGCTGCTGATCTCGGTAACCCTGATCCTGCTCAAGCTGAGCTTCCTGCTGCTGCTCATCGTCGGCCCGTTCTTCCTGCTGATCGGAACCCATCCTGGATTCGGCCGGGTGGTCGCCGTCCGCTGGTTCGAGATGCTGGTCGGCGTCCTGCTCAAGCAGGCGGCCGTGGCGCTGGCGCTGAGCGTCCTGCTGTACTGCTATGCGCTGATCATGGGGACAGCCGACTCGGTGCTGCCGTGGGCGCTGAAGATCTTGATGATCACGCTGGTGACCGTCGCCGTCTTCATCTACCGCAAGCCGTTCCAGCACCTGTTCTCCGCGGTCGGATACGGCGCCATCGGATCGGCCGAGCGGGCCGAGGCCGATCTTGGCCGGGCGGCCGCGACGGCCAGGGCAAACACCAGGGATGCCGCCACGCTCGCCGTGCCAGGCTTCGCCGCGTACCGGGCGGCCCGGTGGGCGCGGCGCAATCCCGCACAGGCAGCCGGCCTGGCGCTCAGCGCCGCGACGGCGGTCAGCACGGCGGGAGTGGCGGCCGGCGCGGCCGCCGGAGTGGACGCCAGCGGCAGCGGCGAGTATGCCGGCGGCGGTCAGGCGCCTGCCGGGGTGGGAGCGGGAGCCGGAGCGCCGGGCGACCCGTCGGCCAACGGCGGGCATCAGGACGCCACCGGGCGGGCCAGGGCCTGGGGCGCGTCGGCGGGTGCCGCGTCCGCCAGCGAGGCACCGCCGCTGCGCTTGCCGGCCAGCCAGGGCACGCCGGCTAGCTGGGTTAACGGCGGATCGTCAGCAGGCCAGCCGTCAGCTCCGCGAACCAGGGGAGTAGCTGGGCCGGCCGGCGGAAACGGCTTGTCCGCTCCGCCGCTTCCGCCGCTGGTCAGGTCGTCAGCCGCAGCGTCGCCTCCGGCCGGCCTGGCCGCCCGCGGCAGTTCCGGTACGGGCGCGCCGCCGCGGTCGCCAGGTCCAGGCGTGCCATCCCGGTCGTCCGGTCCTGGTGCTCCGCCGCCACCGCCACCGGCGAGCGCGAGCGTGCCCGCGCGGTCAGCCAGCGCGGGCGTGCCGCCCTCGTGGAGCACGCGCGGCACGCCGCCGAGGCGGTCGGCACCCCCACCCCCGTCGTCATCGGGCTGGGGTGGCGGAGGCGGTTCGGTCGGCAGAGGGTCGGCCGGCGGAGGGTCGGCCGGCGGAGGCGCGCCGCGACCGGGTGCGGCTCCGCCCGCCCGCAGGCCCGCAGCGGACAGAACCCCGCCCCAGCAGAGCCGCCCGGCGGCAGGCCCAGCTGCGGGAGGAGGACGGCCGCAGCGTCCGGCCCGCCCCTGGCACCTGTCCGGCCAGGGCCGGTCCGCGCGGCCGGACGAACCGGGTCGCAGCGGGCCCCCGCCAGGCCGGGCAAGCGGCAGCCAGGCCGGCGGTCCGGCCGACTCTGCCGGGCAGCCGGGCCCGAACGGAACCGGGAACTTCTCCGCCGCGCCCTACGGCCTCAGGCCAGGCGGCGCCGACGACACGCCAGCGGGCCCGTTCTGGAGCCGGCCGATCTGGCGGCGGAAGTAGCTGATCCTCGTGGAGCTATCGCCGTTCCAGAGGTTCGCCGCCTTCGCTGTTGTCGTCCTGGTCCTTGCCGGACTCGGTGCATACTTGTTCCTGCCGCAGTCATCTACGGCGGGGGGCGGCAGCCCGCAGCCGACCCAGTCTGGCCGGGTCAGCCCGTCGCGCGGGCCGAGCCCGGCCAGCCCGGGCGCACCAGCCTCGTCCGGGCAGGCCGTTCCCGACATCTACCAGTGGCTGCCGTTCACGCCATCGGACCTGGCCAGCGCCTCCGCGACCACGATCTCGTTCGCCGCGCACTATGGCACGTACGCCTACACGCAGAGCGCGCAGGCGTACCTGGCGCCGATGCGCCCGGAGATGACCACCCAGCTCGCGGACGTGATCGGCCGGGCGTTCGCCGCGCCCGGGCTGGCCACGACGAGGGCCAGCACCAGGCAGACCTCGACCGCCACGGCCAGCATCCTGGCGCTGCGGGCCTTCGGCCCGTCCAGCCTGACCTTCGTCGTCGCCATCGCCCAGCGGATCACCAGCAGCAAGGGGACGAGCCAGCAGCGCGCCGACTACGCGGTCACGCTGACCGGAACCGGGTCCGCCTGGCAGGTCAGTGACATCGAGCTATCGTCGGCAGGCAACAATTGATCCGCGTCAGCGCCGGGATGGTCAAGCCCGTCATCGTCGGGCTGGCCGTCATCGTCACGCTGCTGCTGGTCGGGGTGCTCGCGGCGCCGGTGCTGCTGTTCGCCGGCGGCGGCCTGATGTTCACCACCGGCAGTACCTGCGCGTCAGGGACAACGACGACGGCGCAGCCGCCCGTCAGCACGACGGCCAGTAACTCGATCCCGGCCAACTACCTGGCGCTGTTCAAGTCGATCGGCGCGCAGTACAAGGTGCCGTGGGTCGTTCTCGCCGGGATCGGCAAGATCGAGAGCGACGACGGCCGCACGACGCTGCCGGGAGTGACCAGCGGATCGAACGCCTTCGGCGCGGCCGGCCCGATGCAGATAGGCATCGGCGGAGCGTCGACCAACACCTGGGGCGGCGCCCCGGTCCACCCGGCCAGCGAGCACGTCGCCGGGGTCGCCACGGACGCCAACGGCGACGGGATCGCCAGCGTCTACGAGCCGGCCGACGCGATCGCCGGCGCCGCGAAGTACCTGCTGGCGCACGGCGTCCTCACCAACGTCTCCGGCGCGGTCTTCGCCTACAACCACCTGAACTCCTACGTCCAGTCGGTGCTCGGCTGGGCCAGCCTGTACTCCAAGGGCGGATTCCAGGTCACGTCGGCCGTCGGCGGCAACGCGCCGCCCTGCGTGCCGACTGTCGGCCTGACGTCAAGCAGTTACGCCTCGGCGGCCATCGCCTACGCCAGGCAGCAGATCGGCAAGCCGTACCTGTGGGGCGGCACGGGCCCGGACTCCTTCGACTGCTCAGGGCTGACGATGATGGCCTACCGCGCAGCCGGCGTCGACATCCCGCGGACCGCGGATCAGCAGTGGCTATGGGGCCCGCAGGTCAGCCCAAGTCAGGTCCAGCCCGGTGACCTGGTCTTCTTCGCCGGCGCCGACGGGACCGCGACCGCACCAGGCCACGTCGGGATCGTGATCGGGCACGGCCTGATGATCGACGCGCCCTCCACCGGCCTGCTGGTCAGGATCGAGCCGTATACGAACAGCGGCGCGATCGGCTTCACCCGGCCGTGGGCGCACGCTGGCGTCAAGCAGTCCCCGGCCCTGGCGACCGGCTGATCACCATATCCTCCAAAGCGAGATGACTTGCTACGGATTTGCTGACCACAAAACCGGCAAGTCGGGTGTTCACATGGCTCTCACGCGTGGGAAGTCGCCTCAGCGGCGCATCAAGCTTTCAACGAGTTGGGCATCTTGATGTCGGAACTTGTGGTCACTATGATGTTTTTTCATGCGGACAACGCTGACGCTCGACCCCGATGTAGCCCAGCTGGTTGAGGATGCCGTCCACCGGGAGCGGCGCCCTATGAAGCAAGTTATCAACGACGCGCTCAGACGGGCTTTCGCGGCGCAACTGCCGGCGGGGGCGCCCTACCGGCTGGTCGGGCATGAGTCCCGGCTGCGGCCAGGATTCGACTTCACTGGCTTCAACCGGCTTGCCGACGAACTTGAGGACCAGGCGATCGTGGACGTGGCCCGGCGGCGCCCGTGATCGTCGTCGATGTCAATCTGCTGCTCTGCGCCGTCGTTTCCGGATTCCCGCAGCACGATTCGGCTCGGCGCTGGTGGGAGAAGGTGCTCAACTCCACGGTCCCGGTCGGCCTGTGCAGTCCGGCCGTATTTGGCTTTCTGCGTATAGTGACGAATCCCCGCATTCTGGATTCACCCTTGCCAGTTGAGGCAGCCACTCGCTATGTGCTCGAATGGCTCGACCGCCCGAACGTCAGATTCCTCGCTCCTGGACCGAAGCATCTCGATATCGCTTTTGACCTGCTTAGGGAGGCGGGGACGGCCGGCAACCTGACGACCGACGCTCAGCTGGCCGCCATGGCGATCGAATATGACGCTGAGATGCACTCCATTGACAGCGACTTCGGCCGGTTCCCGGGACTTCGGTGGGCCAATCCGCTGCACTAGGTCGTTCAGGTATCAGGAGGTTGCATGGACTTTGATCTGTCGGACGAGCAGCGACTGCTCCGCGACACCATCCGGTCGTTCGTCGACGCCGAGATCAGGCCGGTCGCCAGGGAGTGGGAGGAATCGGGGCGGTACCCCCACGAGATCGTCGCCATCATGGCGGAGATGGGGCTCTTCGGGCTCCTGGTCCCCGAGGAATTCGGCGGGATGGCCGCCGACATGGTCTCCCTGGCCGTGGTCTTCGAGGAGATCTCACGCGGCTGGATGGGAATCGCCGGGATCATCGGCAGCCACTCGCTGTCGTGCTGGATGATCGCCCAGTTCGGGACCGCCGAGCAGAAGACCGCGTACCTCCCTGCGCTGGCCAGCGGCGAGCGGCGCACCGGGATCGGGCTGACCGAGCCGGGAGCCGGCAGCGACCTGCAGGGCATCGCGACCACCGCCCGCCGGGACGGCGATCACTACGTGGTCACCGGCCGGAAGACCTGGATCACCAATGCCCGGCACGCCGACCCGCTGCCCGTCCTGGTCAAGACCGACTCGTCCGCGCGGCCCGCGCACCGCGGGATGTCGGTGCTGCTCGTCGATCCCGCCTCGCCTGGCTTCGAGGTGCTGCGGGACCTGCCGAAGCTCGGCTACCGGGGACCCGAGACCTGCGAACTGGTACTCGACGACGTGCGGGTGCCGGCCACGAGCCTGCTGGGCGGCACCGAGGGCCGCGGGCTCCAGCAGGTGCTCGCCGCGCTCGAGAAGGGCCGGATCAACATCGCCGCGCGGGCGGTCGGCGTCGCCCAGGAAGCCTACGACCAGGCACTGCGCTACGCCGGCCAGCGCGAGGCGTTCGGTCAGAAGATCTCGGGCTTCCAGGCCGTCCAGCTCAAGCTGGCCGACATGGCGATGAAACTCCAGGCCGCCAGGCTGCTGACGTACTGGGCAGCGTCGCAGGCCGACGCGGGGCGCCGGGCTGACCTCGAGTCCGGCCTGGCGAAGGTCTACGCCTCCGAGGTCGCGCAGGAGTGCGCGTTCACCGCCATGCAAGTGCACGGCGGCTACGGCTACTCCAAGGAGTTCACCGTCGAGCGCCTGTACCGGGACGCACCCCTGATGGTCATCGGCGAGGGAACCAACGACATCCTCCGCACCGTCATCGCCGAGTCCCTGATCAGTCGCCGCGGCATGATCGGCTGACTGTGCAGCGCCTCTTCCGCCGGCCACGCCGCAGCCTCGGACCGCCCTTCGCCGCCGCCACCGCGGCGGCGCTAGCCGGCCTGCTGGCCGCCGGATGCTCTGCACCGGCCGGGCCGGCCGGGCCGGGCGCGCAGGGAGCGCGGACGCCGGCGGCGCGCAAGACTTCGGCGCGGTCCGGTCCCGGTCAGAGCGCACGCTCGTCGCCCTCGGCGCCGCCCAGCGGCTCGTCGCCAGGGCGCAGAGCGCCGAAGCCGCTGGCCGGGAAGATCGTCGGAATCGACCCGGGCCACAATGGCCTCAACGGCACCGACCCGGCCTTCCTGGCCCATCAGGTCTTCAACGGCCGGACCATGGAGGACTGCAACACCACCGGCACCCAGACCGCCAGCGGTTACACCGAATCGCTGTTCAACTTCAGGGTCGCCACCTTCCTGGCCGCCGATCTGCACAAAGATGGCGCCAAGGTGGTGATGACCAGGCACAACAACCACGGTCTCGGGCCCTGCGTGAACCGGCGCTCGACCATGCTCAACCACACTGACGTGGCGATCGACATTCACGCCGACGGCGGGCCGTCCTGGGGGCGCGGCTTCACCGTTCTGGAGCCCGTCGCCGACGGCCCGAACAACCGGGCGATCGCCTCGTCGCTGCGGTTCGGCAGGTACGTCCATCAGGCGTTCCTCGCTGAAACGCCGCTGCGGGTCAGCGACTATTACGGCCACGACGGCTACATCTTCCGTGACGACCTGGCGGGCCTCAACCTGACCACTGTGCCGAAGGTCCTGATCGAATGCGGCAACATGCCGAACGCGGCCGATGCGGCGCTGCTGATGTCGACGCGCGTCCAGCACGAGATCGCGCGAGCGCTGGCAGGCGCAATCATCCGTTTCCTCACTGGCCGCTGGCCGCACGGCCAGTAGGATCGACGCAGTGATTCTCGGAAGACCCAGGTGACTGCCATGCGCCATGTCGCGAGGATGCCCCGCCAGGGGGCTGCCATTGCGATCCTGGCTCTGGTTATCGCCGCCTGCTCATCCCCGGCGCCCGACCCGAGCACGAGTTCGGGCAGCACGGTGCCGGCGGCCACCAAGACGCCGGATTCCGCGCCGTCAGCGCACCCGAAGGGCGTCTCGCCGTTCGCCAGCCTCGCCAGCTACCTCTCTCACCGCCAGGGCGCCATCACGGCGGCCGTGTACGACAAGCGCACCGGACGGTTCTGGGTCTGGAACGGCAGCGTCCGGCAGGACACGGCCAGCATCGTCAAGGTCCAGATCATGGGCGCGGCCCTGCGGGAGGCCAACGTCGCGGGCACGCCGCTGCCGGCGGACGAGCAGGCGCTGATGCCCCCGATGATCGAGAACAGTGACAACGACGCGGCCACCGCGATGCTGGCCAAGGTCGGCGGGCCGAGCGCGGTGACGCGTTTTGACCGGCTGGCCGGACTGACCCGGACCACAGTCTCCACGCTGAAGTACATTCCAGGGAGCAACCCCCCGCTGCCCGGCTGGGGCCTGACGAAGACGACCGCGCTGGACGAGGTCAGGCTGGTCTCCAGGTTCGCCTACCCCAACTCAGTGCTGTCCAGCGCCGACCGGAAATACGGCCTGGACCTGATGGAGCACGTGGAGAGCGACCAGGCCTGGGGGGTCTCGGGGGGCGTCCCGGCGGGCGTCACCGTCGCGCTGAAGAACGGCTGGCTGCCGCACAATCTGGCCGCCGACTCGGACTGGCAGGTCAACAGCATCGGGTGGATCTTCGGCCACGGCCGCGACTACGTGCTGGCCGTCCTGACCAACCACAGCCCCACGCAGGCGTACGGCGAGGAAACCATCCAGGCCATCGCGACCAAGATGTTCGCCGAGCTCGGCCCGGGATCCACCCGCTCCTAGCGCACCGCTCAGCACCTGGCCGCGGCGGCGGCGAGCAGCCTAGATGTTCTCCTCGGTCACGGTCGGCAGCGAGTACTGCTGCGCTACCGGGTTCCACTGGCCGGCGAAGCTGGTCTTGGCGTTCACGGCTTGGGTGTCCCAGCTGCCGGCCGAATTGAAAGCGGTCGAATTCGAGGCCGGGAAGCAGCCCGACTGCTCCTGCCTGGCCCACTGCAGGTAGTCGGTATCGGCATTGAGCGACGCCTGCAGGGCGTTGAGCAAGCCGTTCTTCAGCTGGCTGCCGTTGGCGAGCGCGCCGACCTGCAGGTCGAACGCCTGGCTGTACTCGCTCTTGCGCTGCATCTGGACGGTCCTGATCGTCGCCACGTCGGACGCCAGCTGGCTCGCCGACACCGCGGAGCAGTTGTTCTCGATGTCGGCGACGGCCGGCTCAAGCTTGCCCCTGGTCGTTCCGCTCGTCATCAGCAGGGTGCTGATGGCGGAGGCCTGCGAGCGCGCCGTGGGCGCCGGCGGCGGCGACGAGGCGGAATGCGGAGGCGGCGAGCTGGAGACCTGCCCGCCGGGACCGCCGCCGCCTCCGCTCTTCTTGCCGCTGAGGACAACCGCGGCGATCGCCCCGGCCGCGATCACGACGACCAGGGCGCCGACCCCCAGGCCGACCATCAGCCCGCGGGACCGCCTGGCCGGCGGCTGCTGCCAGTCCTGCGCGGTCGGTCCGGCAGGCTGCTGATACTGCTGCGGCGCCCCGTACTGACCGCCGGGAAGCTGGCCGCCGTACTGCCCGCCCGCATACTGAGCGCCGGCATACTGCCCGGGACTGCCGTACTGGCCGCCGGAGTACTGCCCACCCGCGGCCTGGCCGCCGGAGTACTGACCGCCGCCGGCGTACTGGCCACCGCCGCCGTATCCGGACTGCGCGCCGCCGTATCCGGGCTGCTGGCCGGGCGCGACACCCTGCTGGCCGGCCAGCATCGTCGACGGGTCGAACGGCGCGGCCCCGGCGGCACCGCCGGCCACCGCACCCACCGTGCCCGCTGCCCCCGGTCCCCACTGCCCGGGGTGGGCGGTGGCGGCGACTGCGGGCGCCTGCTGGGCGCCGGCATCGTGACCGCCGGGTCCGGAGACTGGCTCGGCAAGCTGGGTCGCCGGCCACGGCTTCGCCTGCCCGCCGCTGTCCGCGGCCGAGCCGGCCGCCGGCAGGCCGCCAGCTTCGAGCGCGCCGGGAACCAGCCCCAGCGCCCGGCCCAGGTCAGCCGCGAACTGCTCGCAGGTCGCATAACGCTGGGCGGGAGATTTCGCCATCGCCTTGGCCAGCACGACGTCCACGCTGGCCGGAAACTCAGGGCGCCGTTTCAGCAGGGACGGCGGCGGCTCGTTCAGATGGGCATTGATCAGCGCGAGACCGAGCGACCTGCGGAACGGCGGCGCTCCGCAGAGCAGTTCGTACGCGGCGCACGCGAGCGAGTACTGGTCCGCCCGCCCGTCAATGGCCTGGCCCTCAACCTGCTCGGGAGCGATGTAGTCGAGCGTCCCCACGAACTGGCCGGTCGACGTGAGGTTGCTGGCGACGGTCCGCTTGCTGATGCCGAAGTCGGACAGGTACACGTGCTCGTGCGCCTCGCCGCCCGTTTCCGCGCGCCTGGCCGCAGTGGCCTTGCCGCTCGCGTCGAGCAGCATGTTGGCTGGCTTGACGTCCCGGTGGATCAGGCCGTGGGCGTGGGCGGCGTCGAGTGCCGCCCCGACCTGGCTGATGATGTTCCACGCCCGGGCGGCGGGCAGCGGCTGGCCGTCCCTGAGCAGGGAACGCACGTCCCCGCCCTGGACGTACCGCATGGAGATGAACAGGCATCCGCCGGCGTCCCCGGCGTCGTAGACCGGGATGATGTTGGGATGGTCGACGGCCGCCGCGGCCCGCGACTCCCTGATGAACCTGGTACGGAACGCGGTATCAGCCGCCAGCGCCGGCGCGAGCACCTTGAGCGCCACCCGCCGGTCAAGGCGCTCGTCGTGGGCGCGGTAGACCACGGCCATGCCGCCCTGCCCGATCTGCTCTTCCAGCCGGTAGCCGGCTACCTTGTCGCCCGGGCTGACGTTGGCCGGCGCCGCAGGGGTATCGTCGCTCACCGCACCATTCCTCAGATCGAAGCTGGCCAGCCGGAGCCGCAGGTCGAGCCATCGATTCCCGGTTAGGTGCGGTCCGGCCTCCGCGCGATAACTCTAGCCCGTTCTTCGGGCACCGGACATAGACCAGTTTCCGAGCAGACCGTATCGGCTTCCTCACCGGGTGTCGTCGGGGCTCGCGGCGCTGCTGGCCGCGGTGCCGGGCTCGGTCACCGGGATCGGGGCCGTGTCGCCGTCGCCGGCTTCCAGCGCCAGCTCCCGCGCCAGGTCCTCGACCAGCGGCGCGCCGTCCAGGCCGCCCATCAGGTCCTCCTCCGGCCACGGGGTCGCCCCGAGCGCGTCGAGCGCGGCCTGGGCCAGGTCCAGCTTCTCGTACAGGAACAGGACCGGTGCCCCGGCCGCGAGCGCCACCGCGCCCCGGAGTGCCTCGTCGGGTCCGTCGGCGAAGGTGACGTGCACCCCGGGCCTGATCGCGCGCATCGCCGCCGCGATCAGCTTGCGCATCTCGCCGGGGGCCCGCCCGCGCAGGTCGGTGTCCTCGTAGACCACCACGGTGCCGAACCAGCTGGCGACGGCCTGCGCCGACTCCGCGACCAGGTCGTCGCGCCGGTCGCCGGGCAGCGTGATCGCCGCGACCGGCTCGCCTTCCCACACCGACGCCACCATCTGGCCGGTCGCGTGCAGGGCGGCCGCGTTGTGACCGTAGTCGACGAGTACCGGTCCCGCCGCCGCCGTCGCGGCCGGCCCGGCGGTCACGGCGTAGACGTTGCCGCGGCCCGGGTTGACCGCCGCGGGCGTGAAGGTGCCGAGCGCCTCCCTGATGTCCTTGACCGTCACGCCGATCGCCCGGCAGGCGGCGACGGCGGCGAGCGCGTTCGCGACCACGTGCTGAGCCCGGCCGTCGAACGCGCCAGGCAGCTCCCCGAGATTCATGATCGTCCGCTGCAGCCCGCCGGCCGTCTCGATCACCTGCCCGTCGCAGACCTCGTAGCAGATCCCGCCTGAGCGCTTGTGCCGCTCGATCACCGCGTTTGCTGGCATGACGCTGAAATACCTGAGCACCGGCTCATGCCGCCGCACGGCCGGCCGGTCGGCGATCCCGGCGGCGGCCGGGTCAGCGGCGTTCAGCACGACGCTGCCGCCGTCGCGCAGCTCCTCGGCGACGAGCGCCTTGACGTTGATCAGCTCGTCGAGGTCGTCGACGCCCTCGTCGCCGAGGTGATCGGCCGAGATGTTGGTGATCACCGCGACGTCGGCTCGCTCGTAGCCGAGCCCGCGCCTGATGATCCCGCCCCTGGCGGTCTCCAGCACGGCGGCCTCGACGGTGGCGTCATCGAGCACCAGCTCAGCCGAGCGCGGGCCGGACGCGTCCGCCTCGAGGACGCAGCGGCCGCCGATGAAGACGCCGTCGGTGCAGGACATCCCGGTCCGCAGGCCGGCCTGCCGGAGCACGTGGTTCACCATCCGGACGGTCGTGGTCTTGCCGTTGGTCCCGGTTACCGAGACGATCGGGATCCTGGACCTCGAGCCGGCCGGGTACAGCCGGTCGACGATCGCCCCGGCGACGGCCCGCGCGGCACCCTCGGCCGGCGCCAGGTGCATCCGCAGTCCCGGGCAGGCATTGATCTCGATGACGGCGCAGGACTGCCGCCCGCCCGGGCCGAACAGCGGCGCGCCGATGTCATCGAGCCGCAGGTCGATGCCGCAGATATCCAGGCCGGCCACCGCGGTGGCGCGCCGGCACAGCTCGGCGACCTCACCGTGGACCTGGTCGGTGACGTCCTTGCTGGTACCGCCGGTCGACAAGTTGCCGTTCCGCCGCAGGCTCACCTGCTGGCCGCTGACCGGCACCGATCCTGGCTGCAGGCCGCCGACGGCGAGGTGCGCGAGCAGCGCGTCGTCCACCGTGACCCTGGTCAGCGCCCGCGAGTGCCCGGTGCCACGGCGCGGGTCGGCGTTGAGATCGTCGATGAGCTCCACGATGGTGCGGCAGCCGTCCCCGGTCACCGAAGGCGGCCGGAGCTCGGCGGCCGCGCTGACCCGGCCGTCCACGACCAGCACGCGGTAGTCCCTGCCCGGCGCGAAGTTCTCGACGATGACCTCGCAGGAGCCTGACCCGGCGGCGGCGCGCCGGTACGCCTGGCCGGCCTCGGCCGCGGTCCGGACGCCGACGGAGACGCACCGGCCGTGGTTGCCGTTCCGCGGCTTGATGACCGCGGGCGCGCCGAGCGCGGCCAGGGCACGGACCGACTCCGCTTCCGTGCGGGCCACGATGCCACTCGGCACCGGGATGCCGGCCCGGGCCAGGAACTGCTTGGCCAGCATCTTGTCACCGGCTATGTCAACTCCGATCGCCGACGTCTGCTCGGTCATCGCCGCGCTAACCAGCCGCCGGTGGCAGCCGTAGCCGAGCTGCAGCATCGACAGGCCGCCGACCCGGCGGACCGGGATGCCCCGGCTGCGAGCAGCCTCGGCGATGGCGGCGGTGCTCGGGCCGAGGCGCTCACGTTCCACGGTCCTGGCGATCGCCTCGAGATGCCCGGTGAAGTCGGGCCGTCGCTTCGCCAGCAGGTCGTCGACCACCGTGATCGCGAGCTGGTACAGCTCGGCCGGGACCGCGGAGTCCTCCGGCTCGTCCTGCGGGCACTCCGTCATCACGTCGTAGCGGCTGTCCGCTCCGGCCCACATCGTGCGGCCCAGGTGGACCTCCCGTCCGGCCAGCCCGGACAGCTCAAGCGCGACATGCTCGGCGACGTGGCCGAAGTACGTGCCCCGGCTCATCGCATCGGTGAACCCGCCCGGCCGGCCCGCCGCGCAGTGGTGATCGCGCAGGCCAGGCAGGGCCAGCGTCAGCCGCTCGGCGAACCCGGGATAGCTCGTGGTCTCCCGGCACGTCAGGTCGTCGAGCTCGACCCGGGCCAGGCTGACCGGCGCCGTGGTGAAGACGTTCGGGCCGCTGAGGTGGCGCACGTATTCCAGCCGCACAACAAGCTCCTTAGATGGTTGTCACCGTGGTAGCCGTCTGGTGTCCGCGGGCTCAGTAACGCGCATGGGCAGGGCCGATGGCCGGTGACCGGCCGGCCAGGTCGAACACGCATCCGGCCGGCAGCAGGTGCAGCCGCACGTCGAACAGGGTGATCGGGTCACTGTCGGAGGCGGCGTGCACGACTGTGGCCCGTTCCGCGTCGACGACGCTGACCACGCCGGTGCCGAGCACCTCGAAACGGTCCTTGCGGACGTAGATCGCGGTGTTCTCGTCGATGCCGACGCCCAGCCGGTCCGGCTCGAGCGCAACGGCGCTGAGCAGCCGGGGGAGCCTGCCGCGCTCGCCAAAGTGCATGTCGATCAGCATCCTGGGCATCAGGCCGAGGCCGGGTGCTGTCCTGACGGCGGCGGTCGCGACCTCAGCCCCGTTGCCGCCGAGAATCATGGTCCGGCCGAGGGCGGTCGCTCCGGCGCTGGTGCCCGCCACCACCAGGCCGTCCGCCAGCCGCTGGCTGAGCTGGTCGTTGATCCGCGAGCCGACCAGGGTCTGGAGCCTGGACTGGTCACCGCCGCTGAGGAAGACCCCGGTGGCGCCGTCCAGGGCGGCAGCCGCCGCCGGGCCGTCCGCGTCCGCCCGGCCGCTGATCGGCAGTTCCTTCACGTGCCGGACGCCGAGCTTGCGGAACACCTGCTCGTACTCGGCGAGCACCTGACCGGGCCTGCCGGTGGCCGTGGTGATCACGACTATCCGCGCCTGGCCGCCGCCGCACATCTCGGCGAACCGCTCGAGAACCCCGGCTCCGCAGCACTTGTCCTCGGCTCCGCCGATGATCAGCAGGCGGCCGGGGTCGTCCCCGTCGTCCACATTCAGGCCCTCGTCCCGGACCGCGGCGCGGCCCCCGACGCGATGTCTACCCGCCGTTACGATTCGTCAATCAG
>JADGPC010000199.1 GCA_017882645.1 Streptosporangiales bacterium
GAACAGGACCACCTCGGCGGCACCGGCCACGCGGTCAGGGTGGTGCTCGAGACCGTCGGCACGATCAAGGGCACCGTCGTGGTCACCTACGCCGACACCCCGCTGCTCCAGGGCACCACGCTGGCCAGGCTGTGCGCCGAGCGGGTATCAGCGGACGCCGCCGCCGCCGTCCTGACCGCGCGGGCACCCGATCCGGCCGGTTACGGCCGGATCATCAGGGACGAGCACGGCGCGTTCGCCGCGATTGTCGAGCATGCCGACGCGACGCCCGAGCAGCGCGCGATCGACGAGATCAACTCGGGCATGTACGCCTTCGACGGTGACCTGCTCGCTGACGCGGTGAAGCGAGTCAGGACCGACAACGCGCAAGGTGAGGAATATCTCACCGATGCGGTGTCCGTCCTGCGCACCGACGGCTATCCGGTGGCTACCGTTTCATGTGATGATTTCGAACAGGTTCAGGGCGTCAACGACCTCGCGCAGCTTGCTCACGCCAGCCGGGTGATGAACTCCAGGCTGCTCAAGTCGATGATGCGCTCGGGGGTACGGATCGCCGATCCCGCGAGCACCTGGGTCGACGTCGGCGTCGACCTGGCGGCCGGAGCCTGCATCGGGCCCGGCACCCAGCTGGAAGGCAGGACGATGGTCGCGGCCGGGGCGACGGTCGGGCCGGGCTGCCTGCTCCGGGACACCGTGGTCGGCCAGGGCGCCATCGTCATCCAGTCCGTCTGCGAGGCCTCGGTCATCGGTGCCGGCGTACGTGTCGGTCCCTTCGCACACCTAGTGAAAGAGCAGGTCAAGTGACGGGCGGTAACGGGCCAGCCGGCAAGAAGATGATGCTCTTCTCCGGGCGAGCGTTCCCCGAGCTCGGGCTGGAGATCGCCGACTTCCTCGGGATCGAGCCAACTCCCACGACCTCGTTCGACTTCGCCAACGGCGAGATCTTCGTGCGCTTCCTCGAGTCGGTCAGGGGCTGTGACGCGTTCGTGCTGCAGAGCCACACCGCGCCGATCAACCAGTGGATCATGGAGCAGCTGATCATGGTCGACGCGCTGAAGCGCGCATCGGCGAACCGGATCACGGTCGTGGCCCCGTTCTTCGGGTACGCGCGGCAGGACAAGAAGAGCCGCGGCCGCGAGCCGATCTCGGCCCGGCTGATGGCTGACCTTTTCGCCGCCGCGGGCGCCCACCGCCTGATGGCCGTCGACCTGCATACCGCCCAGATCCAGGGATTCTTCGACGGCCCGGTGGACCATCTGTTCGCGCTCCCGACCCTGGCCTCTTATATCGAGGGCAAGCTCGATCTGTCGCAGGTCACGGTCGTGGCGCCGGACGCGGGCCGGGTCAGGGTCTGCGAGCGGTGGACCGACCGCCTCGGCTGCCCGCTCGCGATCATCCACAAGCGGCGCGACCCTGACGTCGCCAACAAGGTCAAGGTGCTCGAGGTGGTCGGCCAGGTCGCGGGCCGGACCTGCATCCTGGTGGACGACATGATCGACACCGGGGCCACGATCGCCAATGCCGCCGAGACCCTGTTCGAGCAGGGCGCGGCGCAGGTGATCGTGACCGCGACGCACGGCGTGCTGTCGGGACCCGCGGTCGACCTGCTGAAGAACTCGGCGATCAGCGAGGTCATCGTCACCAACACGCTGCCGATCCAGCCGGAGAAGCAGTTCGATAAGCTGACTGTGCTGTCGATCGCGCCGCTGATCGCCAGGGCTATCACCGAGGTCTATTCAGAGGGCTCGGTGACGAGCCTTTTTGACGGTCAGAGCTGAGCTCGCCGATCGTCGGCTAGAATCACTGCGAATTCTTCTGCCCGCCACCGGGCTGTACCTGCATAGGAGTGGCACCGTGCCCGAGGTTCATATCGCCGCAACGCCGCGGACCGAGTTCGGCAAGGGTGCCGCCCGGCGCGAGCGCCGGGCCGGGCGCGTCCCCGCTGTCCTGTACGGTCACGGCACCGAGCCGCGGCACGTCAGCCTGCCCGGCCACGATGTCCTGCTGGCCCTGCGTACCGCCAACGTCCTGATCAGGCTGGACGGCCTGTCCAGCGGCGGCGAGCTGGCCCTGCCGAAGGCCGTGCAGCGTGACCCGATCAAGGGCACTGTCGAGCACGTCGACCTCATCCTGGTCCGTCGCGGCGAGAAGGTCACCGTCGATATCCCGGTGACCGTGACCGGCGAGATCGCCCCGGACGGCCTGCTCGACCAGCAGCTGGTCCAGATCTCGGTCGAGGCCGACGCGACCAGGATCCCGCCGGGCATCGAGGTCAACGTCGAGGGCATGACGATCGGCGACTCCGTTCACGCGGGAGACCTGGACCTGCCGCAGGGCACCACCCTGGCGGTCGAGCCCGACATCCTGGTGCTGCACGTCATCGCCGCTCCGACCGCCGCGCAGCTTGAGGCCGAGCTTGGCGTCGCGGCCGAGGCTGAGGCGGGCGAGGTTCCGGAGGCCGTTGGCGAGGCCGGCGGTCAGGCCGAGGGTGGCGCCGAGGCGTCGGCCGAGTCGGCGCCGGTGTAGGTCTGCCCTGGCGCCGGCCTGGCGCCGGTGGTGCCTCGATGGCCGATGAGCGATGGCTGGTGGCCGGGCTCGGAAACCCAGGGCCTCGGTACGCCGGCAACAGGCACAACGCGGGCTTCATGGTGGCCGACCTGCTGGCCGCCAGGATGGGCTCGGGGTTCCGCCGGGACCGGTCAAGGACGCAGGCCGGCTCGGGCCGGCTGGCCGGCCTGCCCGTGATCGTCGCCAAGCCGATGTCGTTCATGAATCTGTCCGGCGGGCCGCTGGCCGCGCTCAGCAGCTTCTACAAGATTCCGCCGGACCGGATGGTGGTCCTGCACGACGAGCTTGACCTTGCCTTCGGCACGATCAGGCTGAAGCTCGGCGGCGGAGACAACGGGCACAACGGCCTTCGCTCGGTGACCAGTGCCCTGGGTACCCGCGACTACTACCGGGTGCGGGTGGGCATCGGCCGGCCCGCGGGCCGGCAGGACCCGGCAGACTTCGTGCTGACCGACTTCAGCGCCGCCGAGCGCAAGGAACTGCCGCTGGTGACTGAACTCGCCGCCGACGCGGTCGAGACGCTGCTGCGGTCAGGGCTTGCCGCCGCGCAGAACCAGATCCATCCGAACAGCGCCGCCTCCGGATAGCGGGCTAGGCGCGTCCCGGGCCGCCCGGGCTCGGAAGATTTCGGCCCTGGTTGCCGGAATATGCCCTCTGACCAGCGACGATACGGCATGATCTAGGTGTGATGCCTCGGCCTGGCAGATTGTGATGGCAATTGTGTCAACTGCTCCTGAAGTTCAGGCGTCCTACATTGTGAAATAGAACGTGAACGCCTGGCAAAGCCTCCTGCCCGGAGCGCCTGGCTGATGAGATCTCACCGGCAAGGGGGGAAACTGGTGTCGGGCCACTCCGCGATCAGCGCCGCCCACCGGCGCGGGTTCGACGTCAGCACGGCGGTACTTCAGTCGGCCTCGTGGACCGCCAGCTACCTGCGCCAGGCGCGTGTCGTTGACGGGCTCTGCGGACTCGCCGCTGGCCTGCTCGCCTACCGGGTGCGGTTCGACGGGATGGCCGATCACCCGGTCGCGTACCTGGTCGCGAGCATCGCGCTGCCGTTCGCCTGGCTGGCTACGGTCGCCCTGGCCGGCGGGTACGACTCCAGGTTCATCGGCGTCGGCCCTGACGAGTTCCGCAAGGTGCTCAATGCCGGGGCCTTCCTCACGGCGGCCGTCGCGATCCTGTCGTATGCCACCAAGGCCGACCTGGCCAGGGGATACGTGGTTATCGCGCTGCCATGCGTGACCTTGTTCGACCTGATCGCCAGGTACGCCCTGCGCAAGCACCTGCACCGGGTCAGAAGCCAGGGCGGCTGCATGCGCAAGGTCGTCGTCGTCGGTCACGCGCCGGTCGTCGGCGACATCACGACCATGTTGCGCCGGGAGACCTACCACGGCTTGTCGGTCGTCGCCGCCTGCGTCGCCGGCGCCACCGAGGCCGGGGTGATCGCCGGTGTCCCCGCGGTCGGCGGCCTCAACCACGTACCCGAAGTCGTCCGCCGCTTCGACGCCGACACGGTAGCGGTGCTGGCCTGTCCCGAGATGGCCGGTGACCGGCTGCGGAAGCTGGCCTGGGAGCTGGAGAAGACAGGCACGGATCTGTGCGTCGCACCGGCCCTGCTCGACGTGGCCGGCCCGCGGACGACGATCAGGCCGGTGGCCGGGCTGCCGCTGCTGCACATGGACCATCCCGAGTTCAGCGGCGCGAGGCTGATCATGAAGGCGGCGTTCGACCGGATGCTGGCCTTCGCCGCGCTGGTGGTCACTTCCCCGCTGCTGGCCCTGCTGGCCCTCATCATCAGGCTGGACGACGGCGGACCCGTGCTCTTCAGGCAGACCAGGGTCGGCAAGGACGGTCACACTTTCTCCGTCTACAAGCTCCGCACGATGATCCCGGACGCCGAGTCCCGCAAGGCCGAGCTGGCCGCCAGCAACCAGCATCAGGGACCGCTGTTCAAGATCAGGAACGATCCCCGGATCACCAGGGCGGGCAGCTGGCTCAGGCGGTACTCCCTCGACGAGCTGCCCCAGCTGCTGAACGTCCTGGCCGGGGACATGGCTCTGGTCGGCCCGCGGCCGGCCCTGCCTGAAGAGGCGGCCATGTATGGTGACCATGTACGACGCAGGCTGGTGGTCAAGCCAGGCATCACCGGCCTGTGGCAGGTCAATGGCCGGTCGGACCTTTCCTGGGACGAGTCGGTTCGCCTCGATCTGAGGTATGTAGAGAACTGGTCGTTCATGCTTGACCTGCAGATCTTGTGGAAGACTTGCGCGGCAGTCGTCCGGGGTTCAGGCGCATACTGATCCGGCGGCTGAGCGGCAGCACCCGGTCCGGCTGGTTCCGCAGCCGAACGGCTCGGCGGTCGGCCTGCCCGCGACCGACCAGCACTCAATCTGGAGCGTACGGTGGCATTTCCCGATGACGATCGCATCGCCCGTGATCTCGCGGTCGCGGCCGGCGAGCTCCTGCTCAAGCTCCGGGTGGCAGGCTCGCCGGCCGATGAGCTGCGGCGCGCGGGTGACCTCGGCTCGCAGGAATACCTGGACCGCGAGCTGTCCAGGCTCCGTCCCGGCGACTGCGTCCTGTCCGAGGAGGCCATCGACAACCCGGCCAGACTGGCCGCGGGCCGGGTGTGGATCATCGACCCGCTCGACGGCACCAGGGAGTTCGGCGAGGAAGGCCGGGTCGACTGGGCGGTGCACGTCGGGCTCTGGGAGCGCGGTGACCTGACCGCTGGCGCGGTCGCCCTGCCCGCCCAGGACGCCGTGCTCTCGACCTTCGAGCCGCCGCCAAGCCCGCCGCCAGCCACGCCAGGAGCTCCGCTGCGGCTCGTGGTGAGCAGATCGCGGCCGCCCGAGTTCGTGCAGCGGCTAGCGGGCGAGATCGGAGCCGAGCTGGTGCCGCTTGGCTCGGCCGGAGCCAAGGCCGCCGCGGTCATCACCGGCCAGGTAGATGCGTACGTGCACAGCGGCGGTCAGTACGAATGGGATTCCGCCGCGCCGGTGGCCGTGGCCAGGGCGGCCGGGCTGCACACGTCGAGGATCGACGGCTCAAATCTCAGCTACAACTCCGAGCAGCCGTGGATGCCGGATATCCTGATCTGTCCCGGCCCGCTGGCCGGCCTGCTGCTCGAAGCGATCAGTGCCGTTCAGCAGCGTCAGTAATGCGGCCGGGCCCGGCCGCTCAGGCCGGGGCCGAGTTCACCCAACCCGGAGTTCGCCAGATGACAATGTCACGCTCTGACTACCAGCTCTCGCAGCTCGACGTGCTGGAGGCTGAGTCGATCCACGTGATGCGGGAAGTCGCCGCCGAGTTCGAGCGCCCCGTGCTGCTCTTCTCGGGCGGCAAGGACTCGATCGTGATGCTCGCGCTCGCCGAGCGCGCGTTCCGGCCGGCCAGGATCCCCTTCCCGGTCATGCACGTGGACACCGGCCACAACTTCGACGAGGTGCTCGAGTTCAGGGACCGCCGGTCAGCCGAGCTTGGCGTCCGCCTGATCGTCGCGTCGGTGCAGGAGTCGATCGACGCGGGCCGGGTGGTCGAGGAGACCGGCAAGTGGGCGAGCCGGAACCGGCTGCAGACCACCACCCTGCTCGATGCGATCGCCGACCAGCGCTTCGACGCGGTTTTCGGCGGCGCTCGCCGGGACGAGGAGAAGGCCAGGGCCAAGGAGCGGGTGTTCTCCTTCAGGGACGAGTTCGGCCAGTGGGACCCCAAGAACCAGCGGCCGGAGCTGTGGAGCCTGTACAACACCAAGATCCACCGCGGTGAGCACATCAGGGTCTTCCCGCTGTCGAACTGGACCGAGCTCGACATCTGGCACTACATCGCCAGGGAAGGGCTCGAGATCCCGTCCATCTACTTCGCGCACCGCCGGGCGGTCTTCGAGCGGGACGGCATCCTGCTCGCCGACCACTCGCTCGTGAGCCGGTCGGACCGCGAGTCGCCGGTCGAGACGATGGTCAGGTACCGCACCGTCGGCGACATCACCTGCACGGGCGCGGTCGAGTCGTCGGCCGCCACGCTGGCCGAGGTGATCGCCGAGATCGCGGCGACGCGGATTACCGAGCGCGGGCAGACCCGCGCGGATGACCGGGCGAGCGAGGCCTCTATGGAGGACAGGAAGCGGGAAGGTTACTTCTGATGGCGTCGGACACCGAAGGCATGGAGTACACGCGCGTGGACGGCTCTCGGCGGAGCGGCGGCGATCCAGACCGGACCATGGACATCCTTCGGCTCGCCACGGCCGGCTCGGTGGATGACGGCAAGTCCACCCTGATCGGCCGGCTTCTCTACGACTCCAAGGCGATCTTCGAGGACCAGCTCGCGTCGGTGGAGCGGACGAGCAAGGAGCGCGGCGAGGAGTACACGAACCTGGCCCTGCTGACCGACGGCCTGCGGGCCGAGCGTGAGCAGGGGATCACGATCGATGTCGCCTACCGCTACTTCGCGACGCCGCGCCGGAAGTTCATCATCGCCGACACCCCGGGTCACACCCAGTACACGAGGAACATGGTCACCGGGGCCTCCACCGCGGACCTGGCGATCGTCCTCGTCGACGCGAGGAACGGGCTGACCGAGCAGAGCAGGCGGCACGCCTTCCTCACCACCCTGCTCCGCGTGCCGCACCTGGTGCTCGCGGTGAACAAGATGGATCTGGTCGGCTACGAGTCGGCGGCGTTCGACAAGATCGTCGAGGAGTTCACGGCCTTCGGCAGCAAGCTGGAGATCGGTGACCTGACCTTCATCCCGATCTCGGCATTGCACGGCGACAACGTCGTCGAGCGCTCGCTGAACATGCCCTGGTACAACGGCCCCTCGCTGCTGCATCACCTCGAGCACGTGCACATCGCGTCGGACCGGAACCTGATCGACGTCAGGTTCCCCGTCCAGTACGTGATCAGGCCGCACCAGGCCACCGACCCTGACCTGCACGACTACCGCGGTTACGCGGGCCAGGTCGCGGGCGGCATCCTGAAGCCCGGCGACGAGGTGATGCACCTGCCGTCCGGCCTGACGACCACGATCAAGCGGATCGACGCTGCCGCCGGCCCGGTCGACGAGGCCTACCCGCCCATGTCGGTGACGCTGCTGCTGGAAGACGACCTCGACATCTCTCGCGGTGACATGATCTGCCGGCCGCACAACCAGCCGCACGTGACTCAGGACGTGCAGGCGATGGTGTGCTGGATGAGCGACGCGCCGGTGCTGACCGAGCGCAGCAGGCTCATCGTCAAGCACACGACCAGGACCGTCAAGGCGATCGTGCGTGACATCGGCTACCGGCTTGACATCAACACTCTGCACCGGGACGAGTCCGCTGACCGGATCGGGCTGAACGAGATCGGCCGGGTCGGGCTGCGCCTGACGCAGCCGATCTTCTGCGATCCCTACGCCAGGAACCGGATGACCGGCGGCCTGATCCTGATCGACGAGGCGACCAGCGCGACGGTCGGCGCCGCGATGATCACCGAGGCAGGCTGAACCCGGCCTGCTGACGCAGGCCGCCGGCCCCGCCCCGCGCCCGGTCGGTTCACGTTCACGGAATATACGCATTACTGCCTGCGGGAAGCCGTCGGGAAGCTACGCTAAGCGAATGTTTCGCCATATTTCGCGTTGGAGTCTGCTCGGCCTGCTCAGCGTGATCGCACCGCTGACTCTGGCCCTGCCCGGTCCGGCCGGGCAGGCAGCGATCAGCCGGGACGCCTCGGCGCTGGCCGGGCCGCCGCAGGTGCAGCCGGCGACCGGGACCCCGAGCTTTCCGCCAAGCACCCCGCAAACGGAGCAGATTCGCCAGCTGGTGCAGTGCGGCGGCGTCATGTACGCGGTCGGCAGTTTCTCGACTATCCAGCAGGGCGGTCATACCTACGCGCGCAACAACGCCTTCAGCTTCAGTGCGACCGCGCCGTTCACCGTGACGGCGTGGAATCCGAACGTCAACGGAGTGGTCGACTCGATCACGTTCAACTCTGGCCACTGCTCCGATGCCTACATCGGCGGCAACTTCAGCCGTGTCCGCGGCCGCTCGGCGCTGCGCATCGCCGAGGTGCGGACGGCGGCCGCCGGCGGCCTGGTGACCACCTTCATGCACTCGGCCAACAAGGAGGTGGAAACCCTCGCCAGCTACCAGAACCACGTCCTGGCTGGCGGCTTCTTCACCGCGATCAACGGCGGTTCCGCCGACCCGTACATGACCAGCCTGAACGCGACGACCGGCCGGAACGACGGGTTCCTGAGCCTTCGCATCTCGGGCCATTACGGGTTTCATGGCGTGACTGGGAACCAGACCAGGATCTACAACCAGCAGATCAGCCACAGCGGCCGGATGGATCTGGTCGAGGGAGACTTCACCTCGGTCGGCGGCAAGCGCCGGCAGCAGATCTTCATGCTCAACCTGGCCAGCAGGCCGCGCGGGACGCTGACCACCTGGACGTCGCCGCGGTTCGACGGCAGCCGGGGCTACCCGCCCGGGGGTTACTACTACAACTGCTCCACTAAGGAGCCGTTCTACATCAAGTCCGCGGCCTGGTCCGCCGATGACGCCACGGTGTATCTGGCCGGTACCGGTTTCAGGCCGTGGAACCGCATGACCGGTTTGCCGGTCATGGGGCTGTGCGATTCCGCCTCGGCGTTCACCGCGGGCCGCACTGCCACCTTCAAGTGGATCAACTACACCGGCTGCGACTCGCTGTACTCGGCGGCGGCCGATACGGGCGGTGCCTACTTCGGCGGCCATCTGCGCTACTCGCAGAACCCGAACGGATGCAACGTCCAGGGTCCGGGCGCGATTGCCGCTTCCGGCCTGGAGGGGCTGAACCTGGCCACCGGCAAGCTGCTCGTGAACTCCCAGGGCACCTCGCTGTACACCAGGGACCGCGGGCTCGGTGCCGACGACCTGCTGATCACCGCCGCGGGCCTGTGGGTCGCCAGCGACAACCTGGCTGGCAGTCAGATGTGCGATGGAGTGCAGGGCCTGTCCGGAATCTGCTTCCTGCCCTACGGCCCGTAACCCCGTTTGCGGCCTAGAGCCTGGCTAGACGGCCCAGAGCGGTGAGTAACCAGCTTTTGCGGTCTTGTTACCCCTGAACCGTACATACAATATCCTGTACCTACTCGGGTTATTAGCGCATCATTCGCCTCCTGACAAAGAGGACGAAAGATTAGAGTTGACGTCGGGCTGTGATGCCCAGACGCTGGGCTGGGGTCGCGGTGCGGGGAGATCTGCGGGTCATTTACCTCGGTGGTCTGGGCCGGAGCGGAAGCACTCTGCTCGAGCGGCTGCTCGGGGAGCTGCCTGGCGCCTGCGCGGCGGGCGAAGTCGTCCACATGTGGCAGCGGGGCATCGTCGAGAACGAGCGCTGCGGCTGCGGCCGCGAGTTCCGCTCGTGCAGCTTCTGGTCGCAGGTAGGGATGGCCGCGTTCGGCGGCTGGGAGAACGTGCAGGTGGACCGGTTCGCCGCGCTCAGGGCGTCGGTTGACCGGACGCGCTTCATCCCGTTGCTGGCTGGCCCGCTGCCGGCCCGGATGCGCCGCAGCCTGGAGAAGTACACCGACTACTACGTCCGGGTGTACCGGGCCATCGCCGAGGTGAGCGGACGCCCGGCGGTGATCGACTCGAGCAAGCACGCGTCACTGGCGTTCTGCCTCAGCCGCCGCCCGGAAGTCGACCTGCGCGTCATCCACCTGGTCAGGGACAGCCGGGCCGTGGCGTACTCGTGGACGACCACGGTGGCCAGGCCAGACGCCAGCGCCGAGAGCTACATGACGACCTACCGCCCGCTGCGTGCCGCGGGGCAGTGGAACACCCAGAATGGCGCCCTGCAGCTGCTGGGCCGCCGGGGAACGCCGGTCCTGCGGGTCCGCTACGAGGACCTGGTCGGATCGGTCGAGCAGACGATGCTCACGCTCGGCCAGTTCGCCGGCCTGCCATCCGGCGACGGCGGCCTGGCCTTCCTGGGTTCCGACGGCGACTCGCGCTGCGCCGTGCTGCACGAGGCACACACCGCCTCGGGCAACCCGATGAGATTCTCCTCCGGCACGGTGACCATCCGCGGCGACGAGCGCTGGCGGACCGCGATGCCGTACTCCGACCGGCGCACCGTGACCGCGATGACGCTGCCCTTGCTCAGCCACTACGGCTACGTCGGACGGGCGGCGTGACCGGCTGGCCGTCCGTCGGCGTGGTCGTGCCCACCCGCGACCGTCCCCGGCAGCTGAGAGAGGCGATCGCTTCGGTCCTGGCCCAGGACTACCCGGGGCGGCTGGAGCTCGCGGTGGTCTTCGACGGAAACGAGCCGGACCAGAGCCTGGCTCAGCCCGGCCAGGTCGCGGTGCTGGCCAACGACCGGACGCCGGGCCTGGCCGGGGCCCGCAACAGCGGCATCCTGGCCCTGTCCGCCGACCTCATCGCCTTCTGCGACGACGATGACCAGTGGCTGCCCGGCAAGCTGCGGGCCCAGGTCAGCGCACTGCAGGCGGTCCCGCAGGCCGAGTTCGCCAGCTGCGGCATCGCCGTGCTGTTCGAGGGCAGCTCGACGGCCAGGCTCGCGGGCAGCGACACCGTTACCTACGCTGACCTGCTTCGGTCCCGGATGGTGATGGTGCACTCCTCGACCTACCTGGCGGTCAGGGCCGCCCTGCTGGACGGAATCGGGCTGGTCGACGAGGACATCCCTGGCAGCCAGAACGAGGACTGGGACCTCGCGCTCCGCGCGGCCAGGCGGCATCCGATCGTGAACGTCGACCAGCCGCTGGTCCAGGTGGCCTGGGGGGCCGGATCGCACTACTCCCGGCAGTGGGAGACCAAGGCACAGAGCCTGCTGTGGATGCTCGAGCATCACCGCGACATCGGCGCCGACCCGGCCGGGGCGGCACGGGTCTACGCTCAGCTCGCCTTCGCCTACGCGTGCCTCGGCCGCCGGGCCGAGTCGTGCCGCTGGGCGGGCCGGGCGCTGCGGCGCAACTGGCACGAACGCCGGGTGCCGTTCGCCGTCGCGGTGGCATCGGGCGCGGTATCGGGCGAGCGCGTGCTGCGGGTGCTGCACGGCCGCGGGCACGGGATCTGAGATGACGGAGCGGGTCCGGATCGCCGGCGTCGACTTCGACCACCTGACCGAGGAACAGCTGATCGAGCGGGTCACCGACGCGATCCGCCGCGGCGCGGGCGGCACGATCGTGACGCCGAATGTCGACATCTGCCGCCGGGTGCGCCGGGACCCGGTCAGCCGTGATCTGGTCACGGCGGCATCGATCGTGGTCGCTGACGGAATGCCGCTCATCTGGGCCGCCCGGCTGGCCGGGCGGCCGCTGCCGGAACGAATCACCGGAGCGGACCTGATCTTCTCGCTGTCGAAAGCGGCCGCGGCCAGTTCCTGGCCGGTCTACCTGGCGGGCGGGATGCCGGGAACCGGCGGCCTGCCTGGCACCGCCGAGCGGGCCGCGATCGGCCTCGCCGACCGGGTGCCGGACATCAAGGTCGTCGGAGCGTACTCGCCGCCGGCCAGTTTCGACGCCGCGACCGACGACATCGAGGTGCTCCGCGACGCCCTGGCCGCGACCCAGCCCAAGCTTGTCTTCGTCGGCCTCGGGTTCCCCAAGCAGGAACAGCTGATCGCCCGCCTGGCCGCCGATCTGCCCGGGACCTGGTTCGTGGGCTGCGGGGCGGCGATCATGTTCGCGGCCGGACAGGTCAGCCGGGCGCCGTCCTGGATGCGGCAGGCCGGCCTGGAATGGGTGTACCGGCTGATCAGCGAGCCACGGCGGCTGGTACGCCGCTACCTGGTGGACGACCTGCCGTTCGCCATCTGGCTGCTGGCGTCGAGCGCATGGCGGCGCAGCCGCTAGCGCCGGTCACCGGTGCCAGCTCGGAACCTGACCGAGCCAGCGGGTCAGCTGCTCGTCGAACGGCCCGAAGTAGTCCTCAAGCTGCCCCTGCAGGTCCGGCGTCATCGGCGATCGCGGCCTGGCGTTGTGCCGCTCGAACTCGGGGTAGTCGTGGCGGCGCAGCCCGAGGAAGTCGAGCACGCCGTCGTAGACCGGCTCCGGCTTGGTGAAGAAATCACCGCTGTCCACGACGTGCAGGCGGTCCGCACCGAAGATCTGCTCAAGCCGGTCAAGCTGCTCCGCGTACCGGCCGCGGGCGCAGTAGGCCTGGTGCTGATGGCTGTGGCTGAGGTAGGCCGGGTCAGCGATCATGCGCTCGACCTCGCCGCGCAGGCGTTCTGGCTCGAGTTCGAGCGCACGCGCGAAGGGTTCGGTCTCGAATCCTCTGGCCAGCTCGTGGGCATGCGCGGAGTAGGCCCGTTCCACCGGATCGCGGACGAGGACCAGGAGCTTCACGCCGGGCAGGTCACGCGCGATCCGCCCGGCGGCCAGCGGATGGAACATGTAGTAGGGACTTGACTCGAACGTCAGCGCCGAACCGCCGCCCGTCAGCCCTGGCCGGCGGGCGGCTGCCCGCAGCGGGAAATGGGCCCGGTACCAGCTCATGCCCCGGTCATAGTTCATGTCGAAGTAGTGCACGCCCTTGTGCAGCACCGCCTTGATCACATCGGGATGCTGGCTGAGGGTGCGGTACATGGAGGTGGTTCCGCCGCGCTGGGCACCGACGATCAGGAAGCCGGGCAGCATCCTGGCCGGGCTGGTGATGCGACCGGCGGTCACCGAGATGAGGTGCGCGGCGCGCTTGGCTGGCGGAGCAACAGATCGTGAGATGGCGAGTTACCTTCCTGACGCGATGCCGGCCCGCGCGTGCAGCTGGCCGGCCTGAACCCTTGGCCTGGACCTCTACCGCTGGCCCACCCCAGCCCGCAGGGCGGGGATCAGCCATCCGCCCGGCGCGCCGAGCCGCGCCCCGGCTTGCTCCTGGCGGTCCGCGAGGTAGCGGACCGCCAGGTCGGCCAGGTAGACAAGCGCGGTCAGCCGAGCGTCCGCTGGCGGCAGGCCGAACGGCTCGAGCAGCACGGGAGCCTGCTCCACGCAGGCCGCGGCCGCCTGCCGGGGATCGCGGCCGTCGGCCACCGCCCGAGCCTGGAGCCAGTAATGGAGCGCGTCGAAGCCGACCGGCGTGCCAGCCGTGAACCGCTCCCAGTCCCAGACCAGCAGCCCCGCGCACGTGCTGGCCATATTCCACGGCGTCCAGTCCCCGTGGCAGCCGCCGAAACGCAGCGGCGAGCTCCCCGCCTGCCTGGCGAGCTGGCCGAGCGCCTCGTGCAGGTCAGCGCGCTCGCGCCCGTCGTCGGCCGATTCCAGCCGGCTGACCAGCCGCTCCCAGTACTCGCTGGTGACCAGTGGTGACGGCGTGACCGGCGACATGCTCGTCAGCTCCGCCATGGCCTCGGCCAGCTGGCCGAGGCGCAGCGGAACCCGCCTGCGCCAGACCGGGAGCGGGCTGAGCACCAGGACCTCCAGGCCCTGCCACTGGGTGCTGGCCAGGATGGCGGGCACCTGGATCCTGGTCAGTGCGGCCGCGTTCAGCCGGACCAGGGCATCATGCTCGGCCCGGATCAGCTCGGTGGTGAGCGGGTTCACGCCGATCTTGGCGAAACCTGCCGTGCGGCCGGCCGGGGTGAGCAGCTGCAGCACGGGCTTGCGGTTCGCGCGCGCCGCGCCCAGATTCATGCTGATCCGCACCTGGTACCCGAGAGTCGCGCTCAGATGAGACTCGATCGTATCGGCGTCGGGAGGTACGCGCAGCTGGAGACGATCACGCAGCACCAGGGCGCCGACGCCGCTGGCTAGCGCCGCCGACAGGATCCGCGCGGCGATCCGGCCGCGGGCGGACCCAGGGGGGCCGTACCCCCGGATGGCGGCCGAGCTTGCCCGCCGGTCATTCGGGACGACCAGCCGGGGTCGTCGCAGCCCGGGCAGGACGATCAGCTCGCTGTCACCGGGGCCGCCCGCCGCGAGCTGCGCCGTTCCTGGCCCGCACTGAGCGGGCGGCGGCCAGAGGAGCTGACATACCTCGCGCAGGTAGTCAGCCTGGTTCTGGCTGGCGGACCGCTGCTGTGCCGTCGTCACTGGCTTGCGGAGATGACGGGATGGAAGACCGGCCAGGAGAGCATTTCGCCGAAGGTCTGCAGCGCGGACCCGCTGCCGCCGAGCCAGTACTGGAACGAGCGGCCCTGGCTGTCCGTTCCGTTGGCGTCGAAGTAGGCCATGCCCTTGATCTGCCGGTCCGTGCCGGCCAGCTCTCCGGCGGCGAGCAGCCAGCTCGACCAGGACGACGACGAGCCGTTGGCGGCGAACTCCCCGATCATGATGGGCTTGCCGGTGGTCTTCGCCCAGCGCAGGAACGGCTCGGCCGCTACCTGCAGCGGCTGGCGGCTGGACGCGGAGTAGATATCGGCGCACACCCAGTCGACTTCGTTGTTGCCCGGATAGAAGGCCTGCGCCCGCCCGCTGCTGAAACCCCAGCCGGTCGGGCACCAGACCCAGCCGACGTTGTCGGCACCGACCTGGCTGAAGATGGAGCGGATGTGATCCCAGGCGGCGATGAAGTTCTTCGGGCCGTGGACGGCCCACTGCAAGTTCGGGCGGTCCATCTCGTGCCGGAATTCCATCAGGATCGGGTGGCCGAGCCGCTCGACGGCCTCGGCTCGTGCCCTGATCTCCCCGTCATAATCGCCGGCCACGATCTTCCTGGTGTCCGGCGTTCCGGACCAGGTCAGCAGCAGCACCTTCCCGCTGTCCACGAAATAGCGGTCGGCGCTGTTGGGAAAGGGGCTGTTCCAGGGGTGATAGGTATGCACCAGCGTGATCGGCGCACCGACAGTGCGCTGAAAGGAGCGGACCGCGGCGATGGTGGCCCCGGGTGTGTAGGACGTCGGCTCCACGTAGGCGCCCAGGTAGGCACCTTGGGACGGGATCAGCTGCCACGCCGTTCCGGCCGGATGCCCGCCTGGGGCGGTGCCCCCTGGCCCCGAGCCTGAGCTCGCGCCGGGCGACGGGTGACGGTCAGGGGAACCTGGACTGGCCGAGGCGCTGCCTGGTGCGAGCGAATGATTGTCCGATGCGGACTGGGCACCGCCCAGCCCGGCCTGCTGCCCGCCCCGGGGGAAGGTGGCGACGGCGAGACCGGCGACGGCCAGCACGGCGACGGCGGCCCCGGTCAGCAAGACCGCACGTCGACGCGGGGAGCGTCTCTTGCGGTGACTCATGCGACAGAGCCCTCCGCGGGGGACGTCTGGACTGCGGGGCCGATCGCGACGGGCTCACCGGGCCGCGGGACGGCGACCGCCCGGCCGACGACCATGCGGATCGCGATAACGAACGCCAGCAGCAGCAGGACGCCGTAGAGCAGGCCGCTCAGCGCATCGGTAAACCAGTGCAGCGACAGGTAGACCCGGCTGAAGGCCTCGTTGAAGCCGAGCGCCGCGACGGCGGCGCCCGCCCAGATCGCGGTCTCGCGCCGGCCGCTGAACTCGCGCCAGAGCAGGTAGGCGATCAGTCCGAAGAAGACGATGCACCGGTCGCAGCCGCCGGACGGGAAAGTTCCGAGCGGGCTGGTCGGCGGGCCGAGGCGGTGAAACTCATGGCGGAGCGCGAGGGTCGTGTAGTGATCCGCCACCATCAGGGCGGCCAGCGCGACCGGCGCCAGCCAGCGCCGGCTGTGCGACGACACGGCGAGGCAGACCGCGGCGGCGGCGGCGGCGCCCCAGGTCGTCCAGGTATCGCCGATCTTGGTGAGCCGCTTCATGGCCGCCGCGACGGCATGCACCTGGTGACCGCTCACCCAGGTGAAGATCGGCTTGTCAATGGTCAGGCCGTGGTAGACGACCACCAGCCCGAGCAGGGACATCACGCCGAAGACCACCAGCACGCCGACGATGGCCACGGCGATGAGCTGCCCGGCTTCCCGCACTGCCTGGCCGGGCGCCGGCCCGGCCGCGCGCCTGCGGCTATGGCGCCGGCCGGTGTCGCGGCTCTCCGCATCCGGCCCAGCCCCCACCCGTGCCCTGCGGCTGGTCAGGGCGGAGATGCCGAAGATCAACACCATGCCGACCGGCCAGACTAGGACTGCCAGGTACCTGCTCATTACCTACGAATCCTTCCCGCTCTTTAGGACGATATCGTTTAGTAGCCGACCGACTGTTATGTTCCGGCAAATGTCGGTACCGCCATGCTAAGTCCGGCCAGGCTGTGCGATCCGCGCGAAGCGCCCGAGGCCGGGCATGGCCGACAGGTGCAAGGGCCCGTTCATGCGCCACAGCCCGAGCGCCATGACCGCGCACCCGAGGGCCACCGCCCCGATCGAGACGGCCGGCGTCGGGCCGGCGATCACCCGCAGCCCGAAGGGGATCGCGCCGAAGCTCACGACCGACAGCGCGCATGCGGCGGCCATTCCGCGGCCGAACGGGTGCACCCGCTCGGCCACGGCCACCTGGACGAGCGGGACCAGGTTCGTGATGGCGATCGCGGCGGCCCAGCCGATCGCGGCGCCGGTGATCCCCATTCGCGGGATGAGCGCGAGGTCCACGCCGATGTTGATGGCCATCGCGAGGAGTCCGTTGACCAGGCTCCAGCTGCTCCGGCCGGTGGTGATCAGGACCATGTCGACCTGGCCGCACCCGGTAGCGACCAGCATGGCGAGCGCGAGGATGATCATCACGGTGCTGCCGGCGTGATAGCTGCGCCCGAAGATAGCGAGCACGGTCGGCCCGAAGACGATGGCCAGCAGGTAGAGCGGCCAGGTGAGCAGGATCAGCCAGGCGGTCGTCACCTGGTAGACGGTGTTGGCGCCGGCCCGGTCCCGGACCGCGAACAGCTGCGTGAGCTGCGGCTGAGCGGCCATGCTGATCGCCGCGTTGCCGAGCTGGCCGGCGACCAGGAACCTCGTCGCCGCCGTGTAGATCGCGGCTTCCTTCGGTCCCAGGATGATTCCGACCAGGACGATGTCCATCCGCTGGATGACGATCTGCGCGACGCTCGCAATCGACCGCGGTGCCGTGAACCGCCAGAACCCCTTGGCGTTGGGCTTGCCGTGCCGGTTATCGGCGACGAAGTGCTCCGCCGGAGTGGCGGGATACCGCTCGGCGGCGGACACCGTGGCCAGCCGGACCCGGTGCCGTCGCGTGATCCGGCGGAACCAGAACACCGCGACGATGGTCGCGGGCAGGTAAGGAAGCGCCCACAGCGGCGCGAGGAGGACGGACGAACCGAGGACGGCGGCAGCGGCCACGCCGAGCAACTGCAGGGTCGACCGGCCGATCCGGTCGACGACGACGGTGGGCCGCATCTCGTGGTAGCCCCGCGCCGCGCCGAGCATCGTATCGGCCAGCGCCGCGAACGGCAGGGCCAGCGCGAGCACTCGCAGGGTGGTCGCCACCGCGGCCGTGCTGGCGGTACTTGAGGTGCGGTCGAGCAGGAGGCCGGCCAGCGGGTGGGCGAAGACGAACAGGGCGGCGGCGCCGACGACGGACGAGATCGCAACCGGGATGATCGTCGCCCGGATGATGGCCGGGATCCGGCGCTCGGCACGCAGCGCGCGCAGTCGCGCGATGAAGTAGATCGTGCCGTTGTACGCGCCGAGGTTGGTGACGGCCTCGATGATCAGGAACAGGGACGTGGCGACGAAGAAGGTCCCCACGACCGACTTACCGAAACTGCGGGTGACGACCACGGTCAGGCCGACGCTGGCCGCCGCGGAGATGACGGCTCCGAACAGGTTGATCGCGCCGCCCCTGGCCACCTTGGCCAGCCCGGGCCCGCCGGCGGCCGCCGGAGACCGGAGCCGGGACGTTTCCTCGTAGGCCGCCGCCGAGCTCGCCTCGAACCCGGCGATATCGATGGCCGGCATGGGGAGCGTGCGAGCGAGGAAGTCGTCCTGCCTGCGCTCGCCGGGGCCAAGCCGGTCCGCAGTCACTGCGGCGGCTCCAGGGCAGCCGGTCCGGGCGCGGCGCGCAGGTACACGTCGTTCTTCCACAGCAGGGCATAGGCGAGCACGGTGAAGCCAAGCGGGGCGCCGGTCGCGTCGTAGGACAGCATGTACCAGAACGACAGCAGCAGCACGAGCACGCCGGCCAGCCCGTACGGGCTCGGATCTCGCCAGTATCGCCAGGCCCCGTAGGCGAAGAAGGCAAGGTAGAAGAAGGCTCCGGCGATGCCGTCAGTGACCAGCAGCAGCCAGAGCTGGCCGGTGCTGCCCACCGCCAGCTGCCCGCAGACCGGGCACTTGGCGGACGGGCCGACGGCGATCGAGCTTGGGCTGCCCTGCTCCTGCCTGGTATCGCCGAAGCCGACGATCGGCGAGGCCAGCCCGTCGGCAATGGCCAGCGCGTCCAGGTGCGAGCGCAGGTCGTTGCTCTTGCCGTTCTGGATCCGGCCGGCGACGACGCTGTTCAGCGGGGTGAACGCGACCAGCAGGGCAGCCAGCGCCAGCCCCGCGAACAGCCCGCCGAGCAGCGCGACCCTGCCCTTCGCCGCCAGCCGGACGGCCAGGTAGGCGACCGACAGCAGCACGCCGATCCAGGCGCCCCGGTTCAGCGAGTAGAGCAGCGGTCCCATCGCGATCACGGTGACGCCGAGCGCGATCAGCCGCTGGCGGCGGCTGCCTAGCCAGGCCCAGGCGAGCAGGAACGGCAGCAGGATCGTCAGGCAGTCGCTCCACGTGTTGGTGTAGTCGAACGGCGCTTTCGGGCGCCCGCCCGGCGTGCCGAGCACGTTCTGGATCTGTGTCAGGGCCGGATGGGTGGACGCCTGAACGAAGGCGTTCGCCTGGACGCTCTTCGGCAGCACGAGCAGGAACGGCGAGCTGAACTGCAGGTGCGGCAGGATCATGCCCGCGACCCCGCCGATGACGGTGAAGACCCCGACCAGGCCAAGCATCCCGGCGAGCGTGCGGCGCGGCAGCTCGCGCTCGGTCAGGTTGCCCGCGTAGAGCAGCAGGACGGTAATGCCGAGATAGCCCGCCGTGCGGTTCCCGTAGGAGATCGCCCGGCGCGACACCAGGCTGGGCACCGTGCCCGGCGCGACCAGGGTGATCGTCGCTATCCCGGCGACCATGATGACGAGGAACAGCAGCCAGAGCCCGAAGCCAGGCGGCACCCGGATCGGCCGGTCGCGCCGCGTCCGCCACGCCACCATCCTGGCGATCATGGGGACCGCGAGGATGAGCCACATGAAGTCGGCGATGCCGAGCGCCCACCAGATCGGGTAGCCGACGAGCAGGAAGGTCACCGGCCAGGCCGGGCTGCGCGTCAGGGCACGGAAGCGACCCTTCCGGCGCCGTCGCTGGCCGGCCTGAACCGCGGCGCCGGCGGTCACCGGCGGCGCGGTGAGCGCCGCTGTCACGGCAGCGCCGCAGCGGGGCAGCTGACCGGGTCGGACACGGTCAGTCTCCAGTCGCGGGATCGGCGGGGTTGGGGAAACCGTCCCGCTCGGTGGCCGCTACCCGCGGCATCGGCCAGGTCTCCTTCGGGCTGCGCGGTGCCGCGGCCGTCGCCGTGCGCGGCTGGCTGCCGGATACCTTCGGCGCCCCGGCGGTCCAGATCGGTGGCTGCTGAGCGGCCGCGTGATCCGGCGGCATCTCATAGCGCTTGATCGCGCTCAGGTCCGACCTGTCCGGCGGCGGCGCGTTCTGGGCCTGGGCCTGGGCCTGGCCCTTGCGGGTGGCCGGGGTGCTGGGGATGACGGCGGTCCCGAGCACGCGCGTGCCGAGCATGCCGAGCCGCCGGACGCAGTCCGCGATGTCCGCGGGCCGGGATCGCTCGGCCTCGACGGCCACGATCGCGGCCTCGGCGAACTGCGCCATGGGGAACGTGTCGGAATTGTCGCCGACCGACTGCACCTCGATGACCACATAGCGGACATGGTCGAGCAGTTCGCTGATAACCCGCTGCACCTTGGCGTGCTGCATGACCGCGACCGCGCGCTCGGCCTCGAAACCCGGCGCCAGCAGGCCGAGCCTGGGGCGGTCGGCCACCTGCCGGAGCAGCTCGCTGACCTCGGCCGCGCCGGCGAGCAGCTCGGACAGGCCCCGCCCGCGGGCGATCCCGAGCAGCTCGGGCACCCGCGTCCCCTGCAGGTCGCCGCAGACGAGGACCGTCTCGTCGGTCGTCCTGGCCAGCGCCGCGGCGAGGTTGGCGGCGACGACGCTGCCGCCGGAACCGGCTGAGGTGGCCGTCACCGCCAGCGCGTGGCTTCCGTCGCCGAGCTCGGCGCTGACGTACTGGGCGAGCTCGCCGAAGGCGCGCCCCGGCTCAGATCTCGGCGGCTCGAGCGTGGTCACCGGGCGCTGGCCCCGCCCGGCGAGGTTGGCCAGCGTGGGCAGGCCGCTGACCCGCTCCACGTCACGCGCGGAGTGGACGCGCTTGTCGCGGCGATCCCGCACGAACGCCAGGGCGAGGCCGAGGATCAGGCCGGCGATCAGCCCGCTGGGGATGATCAGCACCTTGCGCGGGCTGGACGGGGCGGTGGGCAGCGCTGCGGGGGTGGCGATGCTGCCCGCGATGACGCTGCCGGGCGCTGCCATGCTGTCGTACAGCGGCAGCGCCGCGTCGATGTGCGCCTGGATCTGCGTGAAGGCGGTCTGCGCGCCCGTCAGCTGCAGTGCGTCGCCGACCAGAACCGGCGAGTTAGGCGTCGTGCCCTTCTTATGCCGGGTCGTGAACAGCAGCGTCTTGTAGCGCTCGATGGCCGCCCGCAGCCGGGCGGCGTGCGCCTGCAGGGCCGCGATTCCGGTGTGCAGCACCTGCTCGATGTTGGCCCGCCGGCTGTACAGGTAGGCCTTCCCGGTCGCGTTCGCGCACTGCTGTGCGATGACAGCGCTCGACGCGTCGCACGTGATCTGGAGGTACGTGGAGTTCGGCGGCACCGTGACATGAATGTGGCGGACCAGGCCGCTGACTGACAGCGGGCTGTGGATGCGCTCCTTGACGATCGAGGCGACCGCGGCGGACTGCACGGCCTGACCTTCGTTGTCCATGTTCACCGGGCCGCCGGTCCGGCCGCCCACCGCGCTGGCGTTGTTGGGCAGGGCGTTCACCTGGACCAGCACCGTGGCGGTGTACTTCTTGGCCCCCACCACCAGGTACAGGCCGGCGAAGACGAGGCCGACTGCGGCCCAGACCGCGACCGTCCGCCAGCGGCGCCGAAGCACGCTTGCGTAGTCCGATAGCTCGAAATAGTCAGGTGCGGCCTGGAGGTTCATCCGCAGCACTCCTCACGCTGTCAGTTGCGACCGCGCTGCGGCCCGTCGTCCTGGCTACCTGCAGGTAAACGCAAGGTAGCCCGAACATGAGCTTAAGCGCTGAACACCCATGAGATCGTCGGTCACTAGACGTAACGGTCCAGGTCGTGATGAGGATCCAGGATGCGTGAAGAACCTGCCGGCCTGAGGCTGGCAGGTTCTATCGATCCGATCAGCCCGCGGCGCCGCCGCGCTAGCCGGACCCGAAGGTCCTGCGCTAGCGCGGCGACGGGTCAGTACGGCAGCAGGCAGAGTCCGGCGAGTCCGTTGACACCGCCGCACATCTCGGAGCCCGCGTCGTTGTCGCTGGCGATCCACAGCCCGGCCGAGGTGACCAGCATGTCGTCGGCCCCGAGCCCGCGAGCCCTGGTGTAGAGCGACGTGCCCTGGCCGTTCAGCAGCAGGCTGCCTGAGCCGGTGTTCAGCCCCTCGATGCCAGGCGAGGCGTAGGCACCCGATCCCTGGAAGTCGCAGCCGCTGGGGTTCATCGACCAGCGCTCGTGACCGGCGAAGTACGCCGCGCCAGAGTCGGCCGCGGCCGCGTACAGCGAGTCACAGCCGGTGTAGTTGATCCAGTTAGACAGGACCGACACCTGGGTCGACCGGAAGGACGCGGCGGCGTCGCACAGGCCGTTGCGCGGGTAGCTTCCGGTCGGCCAGCCGTTCGGGTGGTAGCCGGTGGTGCCGATGTAGATCGTGGAGTCATTGGGCGACCAGGCGGCCGCCTGGATGTAGAACGGCTCGACGGTGGCGCACTCGTACGGGTAGCCGTTGTTCGGGTTCTGCGGCGTCGCCTCACCCTGGCTTCCGTCAAACTGCGGTGAGGTCCAGCCGGTCACCGAGGCGGGCGTCGTCGACAGGTCCAGCATGAAGATCTGCTGCCGCGGCAGGCCGCCGACCGTGGTGAAGTCACCCATGACCAGGTCCAGGCTGCCGCTGTGGCTGACGGACTGGTTGTAGATGTTCGTCGAGTTGGCGCTGACACCGGGGAACTGGTAGCTCCCGGTAATGCCGAGGTGGACGAAACCGTCGTCCTTGCCGGTCGTCGGGTTCAGGCTGACCATGAACGGGTCCGCGGTGCTTCCGTTGATGCCGGTGAAGTATCCGCCCGCGATGATGTGGTTGTTATAGCTGATCAGCGTCTCGACCTGGCCGGCCGCGCTGTGCCCGAAGGCGGTCACGACGTTGCCCGTCGTGGTGTCGACCTCCGCGATGTCCTTCACCGTGGTGGCGCCGATCGCGGTGAATTTGCCGCCGAGGTAGGCGTCCGCGCAGTTGGAGCCGTTGAAGGTGATGGAGTTCACCGTGCCGTTCACGACCGGCGCCCACGCGCTCACCGCATAGGGTGCCGTGGCGCTGAAGCTGAAGACATTGTTCCTGGTATACGTGGTGCTCTGGCGCTTGATCGTGGTAAATGTGCCGACCGCATACATGGTGTTGCCGCACTGGGCGATCTGCCGGACCTGCTCGGTTGTGCTGGTGCTGGCCGGGAAATGCGGCGTCGAGGTGATCGGCGCGGCCTGGACTGGGCCTGGCGGGGTGACGGCCTGACTCGCCGGAACGTACCCGGCGAACCCGAAGGCGGCCGCCGCGGCAACGCTCGTGGTCGCCGCCAGCCTCCAAGAATTGCGATACAACGAGCCCCCCAAATCGAGTTCGATGCTATGTCCTGCGGAGATTGACTGCGGGCATGCTAACAGCAGACCGTCTTACACTGCAGGTAATGCGCAAATACGCGGAGAGAAGATACTGAGCCCGGTCGCATCCGCCGGTTTCCGGTTCTGATCCGCAGAATGGCTATTGACGGCTTTCGGCCGACATGGCAGGCGAATTGTCCGGTGCGCGGCCGGGCTGCGAATCAGGCCGCAATGGACACGCGAGTTCGCGCCATCGGGGCCGGCAATGGGCAGAGCGCATTTCGAGGCCCACGATCCGGCGTCAGGCGCCTGCGGCCAGCCCGGCCAGCTCGCCCGGCCAGGCAAGCTTACGATAGCAGAGTTTGTTCGTTATATTCCTATAACAGATGATCCGCGGGACGGTGCCGCCCGTCGCCCCGTCTAGCCGGATGCCAGGACTCGTGATCAACGTCGATACAGGAGATTTAGTGACCCGGTTCAGTGACCTGTCTGAATTCACCGCCATTCCAGCCGTCAGCTCGCTGTGCCTGGCTCCCGACGGCACCTGGCTGGCCGCCGTCGTCCAGAGCGTGAGCGCCGATTCGACGAAGTTCCGCACCAGCATCTGGCGGATCGATGCCGGGCATGCGCCCGCGGCCCGGCTGACCAGGTCGGCAGAGGGCGAGGCAGGGCCAGCGTTCCTGCCGGACGGCTCGCTGCTGTTCGTCTCGAAGCGACCTGAGGCCGCCGCCAGCGGGGCGAAGGAGGCCGAGAACGGCAAGCCTGCGCTCTGGCTGCTGCCCGCGGGCGGCGGCGAGGCACGCCGGATCGCCGCGCCGCCGGGCGGGGTCAGCTCGATCGTCACGGCGCGGTCCGCGCCCCGTTATCTCGCTGCCGGCCCGGCATTCGAGGGCACCAGCGGGCCGGACGAGGACGCAGCCCGCCGCCAGGCACGCGCGGACGCGGGCGTGAGCGCGATCTTGCACGAGGCTGGCCCGGTCAGGTACTGGGATCATGATCTGGGACCTGACTGCCTGCGGCTGCTCACGGCCGAGCCGGCCGACGACGCCAGTGCGCCCGTACTGCGTGACCTGACGCCCGAGCCTGGCCGGGCACTCGACGAGCAGGCGTTCTGCCTGTCGCCCGACGGGTCCGTCGCGGTCACCGGCTGGCAGGTGCCAGAGAAGGCCGGCGGCACCCGGGCCGAGCTCGCGGTCATCGACGTTGCCACCGGCCAGCGGCGGACACTGCTCGGTGCGAGCGGTGCTGACTTCGCTGACCCGGCGATCTCGCCGGACGGCCGGCAGGTGGTCGCGATCCGCTCCGAGCACGATTCCTACCAGCGCCCGGGCGACGTCACGCTGGTGACGGCCGCGCTGACGGGTAGTGACGAGGCGCAGCCGCGTGACCTGCTTGCAGGTTTCGACCGGCGGCCGCTGTCCGTCGCCTGGGCACCCGATTCACGGATGGTCTATTTCACCGCCGACGACAACGGTCGCTGCCCGGTCTTCGCGGTCCGGATCGGCACCGGCGAAGTCGAGCGGGTCACGACCGACGACGCGGCCTACCAGAGCCTGTGCCCGGCGGCTGACGGGCGGGCGCTCTACGCGCTGCGCGCGTCGGTCAGCGAGCCGCCGGCCGCGGTCAGGATCGAGGTCAGCCAGCAGCCGGGCACCGCGTGGGGCGAGCCGGTCGGGCTGCCGGGCCCTGGCGGCCAGCTTCAGGTGCCGGGCCGGGTCGAGGAGGTCACGGCGCCCGCCGCGGACGGCGCCACCATCAGGGGCTGGCTCGTGCTGCCCGACGGCGCCTCGGCGCAATCCAGGGCTCCCCTGGTGCTGTGGGTGCATGGCGGTCCGGTGATGAGCTGGAACTCCTGGTCCTGGCGGTGGAACCCGTGGTTGATGGCGGCCCGCGGCTACGCCGTCCTGCTCCCGGACCCGGCCCTGTCGACCGGCTACGGCCAGGACTTCATCAGCCGGGGCCACGGCACCTGGGGGGATAAGCCGTTTACCGACGTGATGGCGATCACCGATGCGGTCACGGCGCGTGAGGACATCGATCAGGACCGGACCGCGATGATGGGCGGCTCGTTCGGCGGCTACATGGCCAACTGGATCGCCGGCCACACGACCAGGTTCAGCGCCATTGTCAGCCATGCCGGCGTCTGGGCGCTCGACCAGATGCTCGGCACGACCGATAACCCGCCTTTCTGGTACCGCATGTTCGGCCGGCCCGACACCGAGCCTGAGCGGTATCTGGCCTGGTCGCCGCACCTGCACGCGGAGCAGATCGGCACGCCGGTGCTGATCATCCACGGCGACCGGGACTACCGGGTGCCAGTCAGCGAGGCGCTGCGGATGCACGCTGACCTGTCCGCGCTGGGCAAGCGGGCCAGGTTCCTGTACTTCCCCGACGAGAACCACTGGATACTCAAGCCGGGTGATGTCCGGGTCTGGTACGAGACGGTCTTCGCTTTCCTGGCCGAGAACGTGCTCGGCGAGACCTGGCACCGCCCCGACCTGCTCTAGGTACAGCACTGGACGGCACTGCGGCCGGGTCCGCCTGAGCGGAACCCGGCCGCAGCACAGCGGAAGGGATGAGGATCGGGCCGTGATCAGGCCGCCGGGCCTGGCTCCAGCGTGAACTCCTGCGAGTCGGGGACGGTGTTCCCGGTCAGCAGGTTCAGCCGCTGGACCTTGAGCTGGTTCTCGGGCAGGTAGGTGCCGGCGTCGACGGTCAGCACCAGCGGGTGGCTGTAGTTCGGGTCAGAGGCGTTCACCCACGGCGTGTAGAACCGCCCGTCGTTGGTGACCGAGTTCGCCAGGTCGCCCACCCACATCGTGCGCGCCGACGCGCCGCAGGGCTGAAGCGTCACGTTCTGGCCGGCCACGTCGCGCCGCAAGATTCCCGCGCACAGACCGCTGTCATTGCCGAACGGGGACCAGTTGGACTCGAAGACCGGGTAGTTGCCCGGGTAGTTCACGCAGACATAGGACGTGGACGAGATGAGGGTGCCGCAGTAGTTGCTGAGCGTGCCGACCCTGGCCCCGGTGAAGTCCTGGTTCGGGCGGCTATTGCTGGCGTGCCTGAGATTGAGCCGCACGCCGGCCTGGCCGCCAGTCCCGTTGTCGCCGCGGATGTAGGCATTCTGGATGGTGTGCGGTCCCAGTTCCAGACTGGACAGATCGAAGCACTGGGCTCCGCAGGCCGGCGTGGCGTAGGGCCGGTTCCCGCTGACCGATGCCTGGGCCGCCGCCGATCCGAGCGTGAGCAGAGCGGCTGACGCGGCGAGGGTGACGATGATCTTGCGCATGAACTCTCCTTGTTTGCTGGCCAGGCTGCCTTGTGCGCGGCCGGGGCCTGGCACTAACCGCCGTCTGGCGCTTTCTTCATGTGCGCCATTCAGTGATCCGAGAACGGTGCTTTAGGCGCGAGCGTCACGAATATCGGTCAGAAATACCGCCCTATCCGAAGCGCTAGTTAACCTCCAGCAGCACATGAATACGTTACGTATACCAAGACGCCACGGCTTCATGACCGGTTTACAAGAATTGCCGGACAATTCAAGAAGAAAGATTCAGGTAATTAGTAGATCGTCCGATACGATATCGTCCGTCTTGTCTCCCTGGCCGGGCTGACCTGCATTATTGCGAGAATTAACAGCCATTCTCGATTATTATCGGCCGCCTGGTTCCGTGCTTGCCGAGAGTCCTGCTTTACTCGAGTTACAGGCAATTTCGGCAGCTGGCCGCCGGCGCCCGCGCGACCGCGGAGCCGGCCTATGCCACCCTGGATCCCATGACCCGAGCCCAGCTTGACAAGCGGCCGGCCGACGTCGCTGCGATGTTCGACGCCGTCGCCGAGCGCTACGACTTGCTCAACGACGTTCTGTCGCTCGGCCAGGACCGGCACTGGCGGTCAGTCGTGGCCAGGCTGGTGGCGGCGCGCCCGGGCGACACGGTGCTGGACATCGCGGCCGGGACGGGCACCTCGTCGCGCGCCTTCACGGCGTCCGGCGGCCGCTGCGTGGCGTGCGACTTCTCCACCGGGATGCTGCGGACCGGGGCCGGGCGGGACGGGCCCGGGGCCAGCGGGCCGGGCGGGCTGGTCAGGTTCGTCGCCGGCGACGCGCTCACGCTCCCGTTCGCTGACGCGGCCTTCGACGTGGTCACGATCTCCTTCGGCCTGCGCAACGTCGCCGATCCCGATGCGGCGCTGGCCGAGATGCTCCGCGTCACCCGGCCTGGCGGCCGGCTGGTCATCTGCGAGTTCAGCCATCTGCCTGCCCGGCCGCTCGACCTCGCCTACCAGCGGTACCTGGCGGTCGCCCTGCCGGCGGTAGCGCGGCGGCTGTCGTCCAACGCCGCGGCGTACGACTATCTCGCCGAGTCGATCAGCGGCTGGCCAGCCCAGGAGGAGCTGGCCGGGCGGATCCGCGGCGCGGGATGGTCCGCGGTGCGATGGCGCAACCTTACGTTCGGGGTCGTCGCCGTGCACGTAGCCAGGCGGCCGCGCTAACGGTCTGCGCAAGGGGCGGCTCCTGCCATCAGCGACTACGGGCTAGACTGTCGGCATCTGTACTTGTGAAGGTGTTCACAAGATTGGCGGACGGGTCAGTGAGCGAGCAGTACCCCCCGGCTAGCCCCGCTACGTCGTCTGATACAGCGGACGTGATTATCGTCGGCGCCGGCCCGGCCGGGTCAACGGCGGCCTACCACCTGGCTACGGCCGGGCTCGACGTGCTGGTGCTGGAGAAGACCAGCTTCCCGCGGGAGAAGGTCTGCGGCGACGGCCTGACTCCCCGGGCGGTCAAGGCGATGACCACCATGGGCCTGTCGGTTGACGCCGGCGACGGCTGGCTTATCAACAAGGGCCTGCGGATCATCGGCGGCGGCGGGCGGATCGAGCTGGCCTGGCCCGACCTGTCATCCTTCCCCGGATACGGCACGGTCAGGACCCGCACCGACTTCGACGAGATGCTCGCCGGGCACGCCAGGAAGGCAGGTGCCCGGCTGCTCGAGAACGTCACCGTCACCGGCGCGACGGTGGACGAGCGGACCGGCCAGGTCACCGGAGTGACGGCGCGGGTAGCGGCCGGGGAAGGTGCCGGGCGGGCGCCGCGACGGCCAGAAGGGGAGCAACGGGCCTTCCGTGCCCGTCTCGTCATCGCGGCCGACGGCAACTCCTCGCGGCTGTCGGTATCGATGGGCCTGCACAAGAGGTCGGACCGGCCGCTCGGCGTCGCGGTGCGGACCTACTACACATCGCCCAGGCATGAAGACGACTACCTCGAGGCGTGGCTCGACCTGTGGGACGGCAAGCAGCTGCTGCCCGGCTACGGGTGGATCTTCGGGATGGGCGACGGCACCAGCAACGTCGGTCTCGGCCTGCTGAACACCTCCGACGCTTTCGGGCATATCGACTACCGCGCGCTGCTGCAGCGCTGGCTCTCCGCGATGCCGCCCGAGTGGGGCTTCACCGAGGAGAACAGGACGCAGCCGGTGCGCGGCGCGGCCCTGCCGATGGGCTTCAACCGCACCCCGCATTACGGCAGCGGCCTGCTGCTGGTCGGCGACGCCGGCGGGATGGTGAACCCGTTCAACGGCGAGGGCATCGCATACGCGATGGAATCGGGCGAGCTGGCCGCCCGCTCGATCGTCCAGGCGCTCGCCCGGCCGACGGCGGCCGGCCTGGAGCGGGTGCTCCAGGGTTACCCGGCCGCGCTCAAGGAGAGCTACGGCGGCTACTACACTCTCGGCCGGACGTTCGTGAAGCTGATCGGCAACCCGAACTTCATGAAATTCGCCACCAGGCACGGGATCAAGCGCCCGGCGGTGATGCGGATGACGATGAAGCTGCTGGGTAACCTGACCGAGCCGCGCGGCGGCGACGCGGTCGACCGGGTCATCAACGTGCTGTCTAAGATGTCGCCGGCGGCGTAGCGCCGCGGCAGCTGACAGCCGGGTCGCGGCCGCTGCGGACGCGATCCGAGTGACGCAAGAGCAAGATACGCAGGTCCGACCAGCCAGATGGCTGGACGGCAGGACAAGGGGGTGACGGAGTCGATGAGCTACTACGTGCCGATAGTTGTGCTTGCGGCCCTGTCCGCTGTCTTCGCCATTTTCTCGCTGGCCGTGGGGTCGGTGACCGGCCCGAAGCGGTGGAACCGGGCTAAGCTCGAGGCCTACGAGTGCGGCATCGAGCCGACCCGCCAGCCGGCCGGGATCAGGTTCCCGGTGAAGTACTACCTCACGGCGATGCTCTTCATCGTCTTCGACATCGAGATCATCTTCCTGTACCCCTGGGCGGTCGCGTTCGACCGCCTCGGAGTGTTCGGCCTCGTGGAGATGGTCACCTTCGTCGCAACCGTGCTGGTCGCGTACGCCTACGTATGGCGGCGCGGCGGCCTGGAATGGGATTAGCCGGGTGGTGAGTGATGGGTCTTGAGGAGAAACTGCCGAGCGGCGTCCTGCTGACCTCGGTCGAGAAACTAGCCGGCTACGCGCGCAAGTCCTCGGTCTGGCCTGCCACCTTCGGGCTGGCCTGCTGCGCGATCGAGCTGATGGCCACCGGCGGACCGCGGCACGACCTGGCCAGGTTCGGAATGGAGCGGGCGTCGAACACTCCGCGCCAGGCTGACCTGATGATCGTGGCCGGCCGGGTGAGCCAGAAGATGGCCCCGGTACTGCGCCAGATCTACGACCAGATGGCCGACCCGAAGTGGGTTATCTCGATGGGCGTCTGCGCCTCGAGCGGCGGGATGTTCAACAACTACGCCATCGTGCAGGGCGTCGACCACATCGTCCCCGTCGATATCTACCTGCCCGGCTGCCCGCCTCGTCCTGAGATGCTGATCGACGCGATCGTCAAGCTGCACGACAAGATCCAGAACATGAAGCTTGGCGTGAACCGTGATCGCCAGATCACCGAGCTTGAGCAGGCCAGGCTGCGCCGGCTGCCGTTGCTGCCTGGCCTCGAGGGGCCCGCTGATCACGGACCTGGACCGCACGGCGCCCTCACTGCTCAGGCAGGAGCTGAGCAGTGACCGAGCACGGCACCGGAGCGCCGGGCGAGAACGAGAACGCCGCGGCCGTCGCCGGCCGGGACCGGCTGTCCGAGCAGGTCATCCGCACCGGCGCGTTCGGCACCGAGACGACGGGTGACACGTCGGGCTACGGCGGGCTCAGGGTCCGCAAGCAGCCGCCGCTTTCCAGCGAGCAGCCCTATGGCTCGTACTTCGACGAGGTCGCTGACGCCCTGGCCGGCGCGCTCGAGCAATCGGGAGCCGGCTTCGGCGACGCCATCGAGCGGGTCGTGGCGGCCTACGGCGAGCTGACCTTCTACGTCCGCCGCGAGCACCTGGTCGAGGTGGCCGCCAAGCTGCGTGATGATCCCGCGCTGGCCTTCGAGATGTGCCTCGGCGTCTCCGGCACGCACTACCCGGCTGATGCCGGCACCGAGCTGCACGCCGTCTATCACCTGCTCTCGATCTCCCGCAACCGGCGGCTGCGGCTCGAGGTGACGGCACCCGACGCCGACCCGCACGTTCCCTCGCTGGTTGGCGTGTACCCGACCTGTGACTGGCACGAGCGCGAGACCTGGGACTTCTTCGGCCTCGTATTCGACGGGCACCCCGCGCTGACCAGGATCGAGATGCCGGACGACTGGAAGGGTCACCCGCAGCGCAAGGACTACCCGCTGGGCGGCATTCCGGTGGAGTACCGCGGCGCCACCGTCCCGCCGCCCGACGAGCGGAGGTCCTACGCGTGAGCAGTACGGAAGCCGAGGGCCGCGTCTACAACGTCGGGGGC
>JADGPC010000200.1 GCA_017882645.1 Streptosporangiales bacterium
ATCCCGCCCGGAATCACCGCGCCGGCCCGCTGCCTCAGCTCGCGGTCGGCTGTCCGCGGCCGGGAATCGACACCGGCTAGGGCCACCTGATCAGTCATGCTGCCTCCGTTTCGGCTAAAGGCTTGTCCCCGCGGGTACTCCTGGGCTGGCCAGCGCCGCGCGGAGCCGCTCAGCCGGCCCGGGCGCCTTGGCGCCGAGGAAGCCGAGCACCTGCTCCAGATCGGTGATCCCGGCGTCGGATCCGAGGCCCGTGGCGACCAGCGCGCCGCACGCGACGCCGAGCCACGCGGCGTCGGCCGGACTCGCGCCGGTCAGCAGCGCCGTGAGCAGCCCTGCGTTGAATCCGTCGCCGCAGCCGGTGGTGTCCACCACGTCCACGGCGATGGCCGGCACGGCGATGGGAGCGCCGCCGTCGCGGCTGGCTACCAGGGCGCCGCGGGCGCCGAGCGTCACCGCGACGCCGCCGGTGCCAAGCGCGAGCACCTTGTCGATGGCGGCGAAAATATCGTCCTCGCCGGTGAGTGCGGCCAGCTGATCGGAGTTCGGCGCGAACCAGTCGGCGCTGCCCAGCAGCCCGGCGATCCGGCCGAAGTCGCGCGGGGTGCCCTGGCGCAGCACGTCGACGGCGACCAGTGCGCCGCCCGCCTTCGCCGCGGAGACCGCCTCGGCCAGCCCGTCCTCGACCAGGCCGCCGAGCGCGTCGGGAGCTCCGATCAGCAGCGCGCGGACGCCGCTCAGCCCGGCCAGGTCGAGGTCGCCGCGGTCCAGCAGCGCGGTCGCCCCCGGCACGTGCAGCGCGGGGCGCTCGCCGTTCGGCCGGATCGGCAGGATCGTCGCCGAGGTCTGGACGCCGTGCTTGCGTACCAGGCCGCCGGTGTCGATGCCATGCCGGCGCATCTCGTCGATCAGCAGGTCGGCCAGCAGGTCATCGCCGATCGCGCCGATGGCCAGCACGTCCGCGCCCAGCTTGGCCAGGTCCACGCCGGTCCCCGCGGCGGTGCCGGCCACGGTGGCCCGGATCTCGTTCAGCCGGGCGCTGCCCTGGCCGGGCGGGATCGACTCAACTGGCCAGCCGAGAACGTCGATGATGTGCGCACCGAGCACCGCGACGCGGCCGGCCCGCTGCTGGCTCTCGCGGCCGCCGGGACTCACTGGCCCCCGCCGGCTGCGCCGCTGCGCCCGGCTGCGCCGCTGCGCCCGGCTGCGCCGCTGCGCCTGGTGCCGTAGCCGCGGCGCGTCGCTTCCGCTGTGACCTCGGCCAGCTCGGCCTCCGACAGGGTCTTCGGGTGGCCGTAGGCCTGCGCGAGCCGGTAGACGTGCGCGAGCCACTCGAGCAGCAACGCGCGCTCGTAGGCCTCGTCCAGGCTGCGGCCGTAGCAGATCGCGCCATGATTGCGCAGGATCGCAGCCCGCCGCCCGGCCAGCGCCTGGGTCGCGGCGGCCGCGAGCCCGTCGGAGCCGAACCGCACGTAAGGGGCTACCCGGACCGGGCCGCCCAGGCTCGTGATGGCGTAGTGGATCGCGGGCAGCTCGTCGCGGGCCGCGGACAGCGCGATCACCTCGGGCGAGTGCGTGTGCACCACCGCGCCTGCCCTGGTCGCCGAGTAGACGGCCAGGTGCATCGGCGTCTCGGTGGACGGAACCTCGGCCGCGTCGACCTCAGCCCCGGCCAGGTCGACCACCGCGATATCGGCCGGGCGCAGATCGTCGTAGCTGATCCCCGACGGGGTGATAGCGACCAGGTCACCGCACCGCATGCTCAGATTGCCTGCGCTGCCGACAGCCAGCCCGTCGGCAAGCAAGCGTGCGCTGTAGGTGACGAGCCGCTCGCGGGCCGCGTGCAGCTCGCCAGCGTCCGGGCGATACACTACCTGGGATGTTAGACGGACGTCCGGTCAAAAAACAGCCTTAGCCGCACATCAAACTCCGCTGATGTTCAGCCCCAGGCTGCCCTGCACTCTCTGGTGTCAGCAGACATGCCGAAGATCGTGGACTGGGACGCCAGGCGGGACGAGATCCTGTCAGCGACCTGGCGGGTTATCGCGCGCGAGGGCATCGCGAAGGCCACCATCAGCGCCATCGCCCGGGAGGTCGGCTGCTCGCGGGGGATCCTCGCCCACTACTTCGACGACAAGGCGGACATACTCGGCTCGGCCCTGGTGATGTCGCATCGCCGGGTGGCCGCGAGGATGGACGCCAGCGCCGCCGGGCACAGCGGGCTGGACGCGCTGCGGATCGTGATGCTCGAGGCCCTGCCGCTCGACGAGCTGCGTGACCTGGAGGCGCAGATCGAGATCAGCTTCTGGGGACGCGCACTCGGCAACCGGGCGCTGCGCGATCTTCAGCACAGCGAGTTCGACCACCTGAGGAAGCGGCTGCGGGCCCATCTGGACGAGGCCGCCGAGCTGGGCCAGCTCGGGCCGCGGGTCGACCTCGACCTGGCCACGCATCAGCTCGTCGTGCTGATCGACGGGGTGAGCGCCGAGCGGGTGCTCTACCCCGACCGGGTGCCGCCGGACCGCCAGGTCGATCTGCTCGACCGGCTGCTCGGCGACCTGCGGAAGGATCATGCCGCCGCGCGCATAGCCGCTGTCCAGCCGGGACGGTCTCCTTCGTCGTCCAGGTGACGTGACCGCGGAGCCGATGACCCGAGGAGGGTGCCGTGAAGTACCTGCTGATCCACTGCGTCGCCGAGCCGATTCCCCGGCCGGAGGACGACCCGGCCATCGCGAGCTCGCTGGTCGCTTGGCTGGAGGAGATGACCGCACGCGGCGTGCACGTGGCGGGTGACCGGCTCCGGCCGGTCAGTGACGCGACGACAGTCCGGGTCCGTGACGATGAGCTGCTCCTCGCCGACGGGCCGTTCGCCGAGACCAAGGAGCAGGTCGCTGGCTTCGACGTGATCGACTGCGCGGACCTGGACGAGGCCATCGAGGTGGCGTCGAAGC
>JADGPC010000201.1 GCA_017882645.1 Streptosporangiales bacterium
GAACCAGATTCAGCGTCAAATATGCATTCGCTGCTGCCGTGCCTCAGCGGGCTGCCGTTCGCGGAAGGACGACGGACGAATGACATACCGCGCCAGGCACGCGCGCATCGCGCCAGCCATTCCACCTCGGGCCCGTTCCGCCGAGTCCAGCCGCGCCCGGCGCGGCACGGTGCTGCTGATCATCGCCGCCGTGACATTCATGCTGGCGCTGGCCAGGTTCGCGGTGCACCTGGCCGAGCCTTCGTTCCTGGCGCGAATGTTCGACCTCGGCATCTACCGCGACGGCGGCCTCATCGTCCGGCACGCCTACCATTTCAGGTCCGGCCACCCGACGCCGCTCTACGCCTGGGTGTCCCCCGGCGGAGGCAATCCGTTCACCTACCCGCCGTTCGCGGCCGGGATCTTTGCCGCGGCATCGTTCCTGGCGCCCGCCGCGCTGCAGTGGTGGATGACGGCGCTGAGCCTGGGCGCGCTGATCGCCGCCGTCTGGATGACGATGGACTCCTCGGGCGTGCCGAAGAGCAGGATCCGCACCGCGGCGGTCGTGGCCGTCTGCGCCGTCGCGCTGTGGACCGAGCCGGTCCAGTCCAACTTCGGCCTGGGCCAGATCAACCTGCTGCTGATGGCGGCCATCATCTGGGATCTGCGCCCGGCCGGGGCGGGCGGCCGGGCCGGGCAGGCGGGCCGGGCTGGCCGCTGGTGGACGGGAGCCGCGACCGGGATCGCCGCGGGCATCAAGCTGACGCCGCTGATCTTCATCCCGTACCTGCTGGTCACCCGCCGGTTTCGGCAGGCGGCCGTGGCCGCGGGCGCGTTCGCCGCGACGGCCGGGATCGGCTTCGCGGTGATGCCCGGGGCATCCATGGCCTACTGGCGGAGCGGCCTGTTCGACCGGGCGAACGGCAGTCCGCGCGCGAATCTGGAGTTCTTCTTCGCCTCGGCGTGGAACCAGTCGCTGCGCGGTGTCCTCAGCCGGGTCATGCAGCACGCGCAGCTGGCGGCCGGGCCGTGGCTGATCGCGGCACTGCTCACGGCTGTCGTCGGCATCCTGAGCGCGGCCTGGCTGCATAAGGACGGCTTCCCGATGCTCGGCCTGGCGACCTGTGCCCTGACCGGCCTGCTGATCTCGCCGATCAGCTGGCTCCATCACTGGGTATGGGTCGCACCCTGGCTCGCGGCGCTGACCGCGATGGCGATCCGCTCGCGCGGGGCCGGCCGCCGGTCATGGACCGTCATGGCCGTGCTGATCGGGCTCGTCTTCGCCGACGGCCCGACGCTCGCCTTCATCACCGGCAGCCAGCGCGAGCTGAACGTGGTCACGGACGTGCCGATGAAGCATCCGCTCAGCTGGCACGGCATCGAACTGCTCGCGGGCAACGTCTACGTGCTGGCCGGCCTGGCCGGACTGCTCGCCGTGTTCGGCTGGGGGGTCGCCCGGGCCTTCCAACCGGGCCGGATCATGACCGCGGTCCCTGATGCCGCACCGGGGCCGGCCGGCCTCAGGAGCGGGCAGGCGGTGCCGACCAGCGAGGCCGGGACCTAGGCCGTCACCGGTCGCGGCCGGCGCGCCGCTCGCGTGCCTCCGTGACGGCGCGGACCGCCGGGTCAGTCGTGTCCTGCCTGGACGCCTCGTACAGATCCGGCTCCAGGTAGATCAGCCCGGCGATCGGCACCGCCGCCCTGATCCTGCGTTCCGCGTCGTCGATGGCGGCCACGATCCGCTCGGCCGACTCGCCGCGCCTGACCGCCACCTTCGCGGCCACCAGCAGCGAGTCCGGCCCGACGTGCAGCGTCCGCAGGTGAATCACCCGGTCGACCTGCGGGCCGTCCTCGACCGCCGCCACGATGGCGCGCTGCATGTCCGGGCTGGCCGACTCCCCGATCAGCAGGCTCTTCATCTCCACGGCCAGCACGGCGGCCACGCAGCCGAGCAGGATCCCGATCGCGATCGACCCGGCGCCGTCCCACCGGCCGTCGCCGGTGATCGTCGACAGCGTCACGGCGGCCAGCGCGAAGCCCAGGCCGATCAGCGCGGCGAAGTCCTCGAGCAGCACGACAGGCAGCTCCGGAGCCTTGGCGCGCCGGATGAAGGCCCGCCAGCTGATCCGGCCCCTTGACTTGTTCGACTGGCTGATCGCGGTCCGGAGAGAGAACGACTCGAGCCCGATCGCGACGCCGAGCACGGCGAACGCCACGACCGGCGAGAGCACCTCCTCAGGGTGCCTGATCCGGCTGATGCCCTCGTACAGGGAGAAGATCGCCCCGACCACGAACAGCACGACGGCGACGATAAAGGCGTAGACGTACCGTTCTGCCCCGAATCCGAACTGGTGCTGCTCGGTCTCCTCGCGCCTGGCCCTGTTCCGCCCGATCAGCAGCAGCACCTGGTTGCCCGAGTCGGCCACCGAGTGCACCGACTCGGCGAGCAGCGACGCCGATCCGGTGATCACGAATGCGGCGAACTTGGTCGCCGCGATCCCGAGGTTAGCGGCGAGGGCCGCGACGACGGCGCGCGGGCTGTCCTCGTGCCCGCTGCCCGAGCCCGGCCCCGGCGCGGCGCCGGCGCGGCGCGGCGCCTGGTCGCCAGCCGCGTCCTGATCCGAACTCATGCCCAGGACCTCCGCCAGCGGCTAGCCACCAGCCGGATCGCTTGCCTCGCTCACCAGCAGGACGGGGATGTCGTCGCGGACCGGGTACGCGAGGCCGCAGTCAGCGCCGGTGCAGACCAGCTCGCTGGCCTCGTCGTCCGCGCGCAGTGGCGCATGGCATTTCGGGCAGGCGAGGATCTCAAGCAGCCAGTCGTCGATGTTCACCGGTTCTCCAGGGTGGTCGCGTCCCGCACGATATGCAGTACCTCGTCAGTAACCTTAGCCAGCGTCGCGTTGTCCTCGGCCTCGACATTGAGCCGCAGCAGCGGCTCGGTGTTCGACGGCCGCAGGTTGAACCACCAGTGCGGGCAGGTGACGGTGAGCCCGTCTAGTTCATCGAAACTGATCCCTGGCCGGCCGCTGAACGCCTCCCGCACCTTCGCCGTGGCCCCGGCCTGGTCGCTGACCTCGCTGTTGATCTCCCCGGACGCGACGTACCTGGAGTACTGGCTTAGCAGTTCGGATAGCGGCCCGTCCTGGCCACCGAGGGCCGCGAGGACGTGCAGCGCGGCGAGCATGCCGGAGTCGGCGAACCAGAAGTCCCTGAAGTAGAAGTGGCCCGAGTGCTCGCCGCCGAAGATCGCGCCGCGCTCGGCCATCACGGCCTTGATGAACGAGTGGCCGACCCTGGTCCGCACGGCCGTGCCGCCGTGCTCAGCGACGATCTCGGGCACGGCCCGGGACGTGATGAGGTTGTGTATGACGCTCGCGCCCGGCTCGCGCGCCAGTTCCCTGACGGCGATCAGCGCGGTCAGCACCGACGGGGAGACGATCTCGCCGCGCTCGTCCACGACGAAGCACCGGTCGGCGTCGCCGTCGAAGGCCAGCCCGATATCAGCCGACGAGCCGATCACCGCACGCTGCAGGTCGGCCAGGTTGGCCGGATCGATCGGGTTCGCCTCGTGGTTCGGGAACGAGCCGTCAAGCTCGAAGTAGAGCGGCACGGTCTCGATCGGCAGGCCGTCGAACACCCTGGGCACGGTGTGCCCGGCCATCCCGTTGCCCGCGTCCACCACGACCTTCAGCGGCCTGATCCCGGACAGGTCGACCAGTGCCTTCAGGTAGTCCGCGTAACCGGACAGCAGGTCCTTGCGCTGCACCGTCCCAGGCGTCGAGACCGCGGCATGAACCCCGCTGCTGGCCAGGTCGCGGATCTCGGCCAGGCCCGTGTCCTGGCCTACCGGCCTCGCACCCGCCCGGCAGAGCTTGATCCCGTTGTACTTCGCCGGGTTGTGGCTCGCGGTCAGCATCGCGCCGGGGATGCCGAGGGAGCCGCTGGCGTAGTAGAGCATGTCCGTCGAGCCGAGCCCGCCGTCGACCACGTCGGTGCCCGCCGAGGTGGCGCCGCGGGCGAACGCCGCGGCGAGCGGCACCGACGACGTCCGCATGTCGTGCACGATCGCCACGGCCGGTGCTCCGGTCATCGTGGCGAACGCGGCTCCGACGGCTTCGGCGACCCCTTCGTCCAGCTCGTCAGGTACTACGCCGCGGACGTCGTATGCCTTGAAGATCTTCGCGTAGTCGGCCACTTTCGGTCTGCCTCTCCGACCCTTCCGGTGCGTTCCGCCCTGCTGGCGAGCCGCTCTGCTGCAGGGCAGCCAGACTATCGGTCGCGGCCAGCCGGCTCGGCTAGGTCGGGCGGCCAGGCTCCGGCGGCGCCGACCTCAGCACGCGCAGGTGCCCGCGCCGGCTGACTTCGATGCCCTGCCCGACCGGCTCCGCGCCGGCTCTCGGCACCGCCGCCTCCCGCACGGCGTTGGCGAGCGCCTCCAGGTCATCGGCCGCGGCTTCCTGGCTCGGGGCGAGCGGCAGCCGGACGATGTCCCAGCCTCGCGGTAGGGTCAGCCGGTCCGCGTGCGGGCTGCACAGGTCGTAGCAGTGCGGCTCCACGTAGGCGGCGAGCGGTCCGAGCACGGCGGTCGAATCCCGGTAGACGTAGGTCAGCGTGCAGACAGCATCTCGCTTGCACGTCGGGCGGGAGCAGCGGCGAGAACTCAACGACCCACCTCGCTCATGGCTCCGTTCGGCAGTGCTACCGGGGCTGCCGTTGCGGGCGCGGCATCGGGCCGGTTGCGGTACATGGCTGGTCCAAGCGAGCGTCTCCGCGTCCCGCTAAGGACGGGGCCGCGTATTTCGCTCACACCCGCTGACGGTATCGGTACCCATGGCGGTAACGCCATCACCCGGGGCACTCTGCGCGATCGTGTCTCGGCTCGCCGGCCAGGCCCGCCACCGCCGTCGTGGGCCGCAGGCCAGCCAGCCGCCGGTGAAGTACGCTGTGATGTTGTGCGACCGGCTGACAGCCGACCTCCGGCGAGCCCGAGGATCCGGCGCCGCGACCGGCACGGGCGCGGCCTGCGCGGACCGCTCGCCCCGGCCGGGTCACCGCTGTACCGGAGCCGCGCCGAGCGGTTCGATGATCTCGTGCTCCAGGCCGTCGCCCAGCTCGAGCCGCGGTGGGAGGCCGAGCTCGCGGGCGTGGAATTCGCGGTCGAGGAAGTGCCCGCCGACGATCTGCCTGCTGACTACCTGATGCCCGAAGACGCCGATCCGGTCCCGCTCGCCCGGCTTGACCCGGCCTGGCCGGGGCCGGGCGACCCCGCCCATCCGGCCCGGCCGGCCAGGATCGTGCTCTACCGCAGGCCGTTGCTGGCCAGGGCCGACGGCGAGGACGAGCTCGGCGAGCTCGTCCTCGACGTGGTCATCGAGGAATTCGCGAGGCTGCTCGGCCTCGATCCGCAGATAATCGATCCCGGCTACCCCGAGGAAGACTGACCCGGTCAGGACCCGAGCACGCTGAGCAGGGACTGACGCACGGCGGGCAGGTCAATCCTGGTCGGCGAGGAGAGGACCGGCAAGATGGTCAGCACGGAACCGCCGGCCACGGCCAGCCGGGCGGCGTAGACGGGCCCCGATCCGGGTTGCGGCGTGACGACGATCGCCATCAGCGTGGCCTTCGCGTCGTGCTTGGGCAGGCTGACCCGCACTTTGGTGGCCGACTTGGCAGCGATGGTCACCAGCTGGCCAGGCTGCCCGGTCAGCGGCGAGCCTGCGGGGGCGGCGGCGATCCTGACCTTGGCCGCTTTGCCGGGCGCGGACAGCACGAGCTGGGTCGTGCCGCCCGGGCCGGCCGGGCTCGCCGCGACGACTCCCTGCTCGGTGATGGCGTCCGAGCCGCCGATGAAGGCGCCAGGCGCGCCCGGCGGGCCGCCCGAGATCTCGAGCACGGCCGTCACCGGGACGCTGGCGGAGATCTTGATCGAGCCGGGGAACCCGCTGAGCGCGGGGATCGAGACTCCTGTGGTCAGGTGCCCGAGCAGGCTGATCCCGTTTCCGCCGGTGGGCTGGTAGGAGCCGCGCGGCGTCACCGCCGTCACCTTGACCCTGGCCGCCGCCCCGCCGGGAACGGTGATGTACAGCTCGCGGGTACCGGTCGTGGCCGGCAGGCCGGTCAGCATCTGCGTGGTCGCCGGCTGCTGGGCGGCCGGCAGCCAGATGCCGGGCTTGGTCGGGCTGCTGGAGACGCGCATGGCGGCGTCAACCCGGCCGGTGCTCGTTGTCACGTGAAACGCCGCGGCCCTGGCCGAGTGCACCAGCTTGTCGAGGCTCTGAATGATCATGGCGTGCGGCGGCACGACGATCCCCGAGTCGGGGGTGCCGAGCAGCGGGCCGCTGTCGGTCTGGACGCTGACATGCGCGTCCGCCGGCGTGGCGTCCGCGTTCATCAGGTAGAGCTCGGTCTGCTGCCCGGCCGCCGCGGGGCCGACGAACCAGAAATCCGAGCCGGGCGCCTGGCAGCGCGCCGTCGGCTGCCCGTCGGGACCTAGCTGCTCGACGTCGAGTCCCTGGGCATTCGATCCGGTCGCCGACAGGATCAGGCCGCCTCTGGCCACGCTGGTCGGCACCGTACCTCCGGCCATGGCGGGCATGGTCGCCACCTTGCCGGGGACGGCGGGAACCTTGGCGATGGTCTTGACGGTCAGCTGACCGGGCTGCGGGGCGGTGGTCACGGGTGCCGGCGGCTGAGTTTTCGCGGCGGCGTTGAGTTCCGTCAGCACGACCTGGCCGCTGCCGGTGCTGGCCGGAGCGCTGGCCTCGGCGAGGTTCCCGCCGGTGACGCCGGCCGATCCTGGCCCCGGGCAGGCGACAAGCGCGGAACTCACGTCCAGCTGCCCGGCTGGCGCGGGCGGAGTCGCCGCTGTCAGCACGATCGCGTGGCTAAGCCCGGCGACCCCGTACAGGCCCGCGAGCGCGAGCACGACGAGGAAGGCCAGGATGAACCGGTTCGCGAGCTGCCGCCCCCGGGCCGGGCGTGCCTTACGGGCGCTCACCAGCTGTCTCCGTCGTACTCGGGTTCGTAATAGGGCTCGTAGCCGGGCGCGGGCGCGGACCATCGCTGGTCAAGGCTCTCGTCGTCACCTGGCCGGCCCAGATTTCCCCAGTCATCGCCGCGGTCGCGAGCAGGGGCACGGTCACGGTCACGGGACCTGCTATCGGCCACCCGGTCAGCGTCGTAGGACCGGTCAGCGTCGTAGGACCGGTCAGCGTCGTAGGACCGGTCAGCGTCGTAGGACCGGTCAGCGTCGTAGGACCGGTCAGCGTCGTAGTCCCGGTCATCAGCGGGCCGCCAGGCACTGCGGCGGCTCTGCGACCGGCCCGGCCCGTCCAGCGGCGGCAGCGGCTCGAGCGCGTCACCGTCGGACCCTGACCAGCTCGGCGGCGGTTCGGCTGCCCGCCGGCCATCGCCCGGCCAGTCGGCATCGGCCCGGCCTGAAGGCGACCGGCCGGCGGCCGTCTGGTCCCGGCCTGGCCGGCCGGAACCGTGCCGAGCCGCGCGCCCTGGTCCCCGCCGGCCGCGTCGCTGCTGGTCAGGATCGGCGTCCAGCGGGTCAGGCGCATCGTCCCGGCCGGGCGAGTGCGACCTTGCCTGGCGGTCCGCACGGTCCTGATAAGCAGGCTCCCGGTTCGCAGGCTCCCGGTACGCAGGGTCCCGGTACGCAGGGTCCCGGTCAGCAGGATCGTCACGGGTCAGGTCTTCGTAACCCCACGACGACTCTGACCGCTTGCTCGCCGGTCCGGCACCGGCCGCCAGGCGGTCCCTGGCGCGCTCGTCAGCGTCGGAATAGGGCCACGCTCCGGCGGGCGAGCGGCCGGAGGGAGAGCGTCCCGCAGCGGGAAGAGGGTCGAGGCCGGCATCGGCATCGGCATCGAGGTCCGGGTAAGGCCAGTCGCCCGTCGCCGAGCGGCCAGACGGAGACCGCCCGGCCGCCGGGGAACGGTCGCCAGGGCCCGAATCGCGCTCGCTCGCACGCTGCGGCCGCCCCGAGGCTCCCGTTGCGGAGAATTCGTCCTGACTCCCCGGATCAAGATCCGGCTCGTCGGAGTACGACCACGCCCGCCCCGGCGGTCCGCCCGCCCGGCCGCGGCGCGGCTCGCTGGCCGTCGCGTCGGCGCTCGCCGGGTACGGCCGCTGCTCCGATGGCCGCAGGTCGGCGCGGGCGCTCCGGCGCTCCTCGCCCGCCGCCCCGAACGGCCGTGCGCTGGGCAGCACGCCCTGGCCGGGCTGGTCGCCGGACGCATAGGGCCAGGCATCAGGCAGCTGCCTGCCGCCGGGCTGGTCGTCAGCCGCCGCATACGGCCACGCATCAGGCAGCCGCCTGCCGCCGGGCTGGTCGCCGGTCGCCTGCCGGTCGTCGGACGGGTACCGGTCGCCGGCCGCCTGCCGGTCATCGGACGCCTCGAATGGCCAGGCGTCAGCGAGCCCGGTTTCCCGCTGAGCTGCCGTCCGCCGGCCAGCGTCACGCTGGCCCGCCTCAGGCCGGCCAGCGTCGTCCTGGCTGGCGGCGTCGCCGCGGCGCCTGCGACCCGGCCCTGCTGCTGCCAGGCCAGATCCAGCCGCCAGGCTAGCGCTCGCCGCCAGGCCTGCTCCCTCGGCGGCGGCGTCGAGCCCGGCCGCACCTGTGCCGGGCCTGGCCGCGCCGGCCGTTCCGCGGCCGCCCTTGTTCCGGCCGGCCCGGTCCCGAGCCCCCCGGCCGCGGCCAGCCTTGCCCCGCGCGCCGCGCGCCATTCGCTGTGATCGCCCCGGTGCGGCCGCAGCCGGCCCGGCCGCAGCCAGCCCGGCCTGACGCTCGGCAGCTCCGCCAGCCACCATGTCGTCGTCGTCCTCGGCCAGGCCCGGCGCTGTCCCGCGCGTCCCGGCGCCCTGGGCAACGACTCCGCGCGACCCGGCCCCGCGCGTCCCGGCGTCCTGGGGAACGACTCGGCGCGACCCGGCCCCGCGCGGCCCGGCCGCGCGCGACCCGGCCCCGCCGGCGAAGGCACGCCGCGAGACGCGCGCGCCCCGGCCCTCAGCCGAGGCGGACGGGACGTCCGCGTCCGGCAGCAGCCCGGCGGCCAGCGCGTCCTGTTCGGCGACGTGGATGCCCGGCAGCGCGAGAGCGGCCACCACCAGGAACGCCAGCAGCTCCAAGATGAGCATCAGGTCGCGGCTGAGATCCTGGTGGCCGAGACTGAGGCTGCCGCCGCCCCTGGGGAGCCGGAAGGCCTGCGCCCAGCTTCCCGCCGGCGACGGGACCTCGGCGAGCGGCTGACCGTTGACCGAGGCGCTCCAGCCGCCGGCGGGCTCGGCCAGGATCAGCGTTCCGCCCGCGGCCGGCGCCGATGCGGCCGAGACCCCCACCGGGCCCGACGGGATCGCGACCACCGTGCCGTCCGGCTCGGTCACGGTCACCCGGGCGGGCGGGGTCTCGAGCTGCCACAGTGAGTAGCCCGCCGTCGTGCTGTACGGGTGCAAGCCGCTCACGTTGTCGAGCACGTCGACAAGCTGCTGGTCGACCGGAGCCTGGACCAGCACGTAACCGATGTCGAAGTCCGCGAGCAGCTGAGCCTGGTCGGTGCCGAGGCCGCCGTCGGGCGTCGTCAGCGCTGACACGGCCCGGTTCAGCGCACGCTGGGCGTCAGGCGGCGGGCTCAGCGCGGTGTCGGCCAGCGACGGGCTTGGGCCGCGGAGCAGCAGATAGGAGATCTGGCCGCCGGTCGACCGGAGCACCAGCGTCCGCACCTGGCGGGCCTGGCCGTCGGCGACGGCGACGAGCTCAGGCACGAGCGAGCTGCTGACCTGATGAACCGGTCCGCTCACGCCGGTGCCGAGCCAGGCGACGGCGGCGAGTACCGGAGCCGAGCATCCGATCAGCGCGATCATGGCCGCCCACGGCCCGCGGCCGCTCATGATCGCGCGCCAGCCCTTCACTCCGGTCAGGAGCCGGCCGAGCGCGTCAGCTCCGACCGCGGCGGCCAGCAGCAGCCCCAGGCCGGCGAGGGCGAGCGGGAGCCCGGCCCAGACGGCCACCGGGCCGCCATCGGCCGGCCGCACGGTCAGATGACTAACCAGGATCGCCGCGAGCATCCCGGACAAGGCGATTCCCCAGCCCGCGGTGATCAGCCTGCGCCGCCGGCCGACGAAGAGCGCGGCGAGCGCGACGCCGACCAGGCCAGCCGTGACCCAGTACGGAGGCAGCCCGGGTCCGCCCGGGCTGAGCAGCATCAGGGCCCTGGCCGGCAGGCCGCTCACCGGCGTTCCCGGCTGCGGCAGGCCGGCCTCGAGCAGCAGGCCGGCCGGATGCGAGAACAGAGTCAGCGACCAGGGCAGCAGCAAAACCGGCGCGGTCAGGGCCGCGACGGCGAGGTTACGCAGCATGCCGCGCCTGGTCGTGCGGAACACGACCGCGGCCAGCAGGCAGGCAACGAAGGTGATCAGCCAGATCAGCGGGACGAAGGCAGCCGCGACGGCAACCAGCAGTCCTGTCGCCCAGGCCGCGCGGCTGGCCCGCGGCCCTGACTGGCTGACCATCCGGCCTGCCTGCGCCACGATCAGCGGCAGCAGGATGAACGCGACGGCGGTGCCGAACCGACCGGAGGCGATGACACCCATGGCCACCGGCAGCAGCGCATAAGTCACCGCCACCCACACCCGGACCAGGGCCGAGCTGGTGACCTTGCTCACGGCGAGCATCGCCGTCATCCCCGCCAGCGGCACGCAGCCGATCAGGATGACGTCGATGGCCAGCCACGACTTCCCGGCGAGCACCGTGGCCAGGGCTGCGAGCACCGCGAGCCACGGCGGCGCCGCCGCCGTCGAGCCGATCCCGGCCGGATGGAACGACTGCAGGTAGCTGCTCCACAGGTCCGAAGCGCCGCCCCAGGCCGGGACCAGGGAGCCCCCGCCCAGCGGGCCAGACCCGATCAGCGAGCGCCCGGCAGCCAGCGCGATAGCGAGCAGCGCGATGAAGGTGAGCAGCGAAGGGCTGGTCAGCAGCCTCCTGCCCAGTCCGTTGTCGACGAGCATCGAGTCGTCGTCGGTCGGGTCGGCTGAGGCGTGGTGTGCTCCAGCCGCTTCCGGCTGCGATTTCGACAGCGTCGACATCGCGAACTCGGCCAGCCGCCTGCCGGAGTGCCCGGGCGGCAGGTCCGCCCGGATCCGGCTGTAGGCGGCGCGCCGCCCGTGCGACCGCCTGCCGCGCATCCTGATCAGCCGGATCGGATGACAGAGCACGGCGACCAGGGCGGTGAGCTCGTCCATGGCCGCGGCTAGCCGCTTGGCGAGCAGGAAGAAGGTGATCCGCAACAGCGAGACGAGGACGTTTCCGGCCGCTGCGGTCAGCATGGGCCGCAGCGGCAGGTTGCCGAGAAGGGTCAGCAGCCCGTTCCTGCGGTCCAGCATCCGGGCCCGGCGGCCGACCGAGACCGCTCGCTTGTGCTTGGTGGCGCCCTGCGCGTGATAGGCGATCGCGTCGGTGATCACCCTGACCCGGTAGCCGGCCGCGTGCACCCGCCAGCAGAAGTCGATGTCCTCCATGAACAGCGCCATGCCGGTGTCGAACCCGCCGACCTGCTCCCAGACGTCCCGGCGCACGAGCATGCCCGCGCTGCTCACGGCGAGCGTGTCGCGATCACCGTCGTGCTGGCCCTGGTCAACCTCGCGGGGCTCGATGCCGGTGACCCGCCTGGTCGCCGTGTCCACGGTGACGCCGGCCTCGATTATCACCTCGCGGTTGGACCAGTCCTTGAGCTTGGGACCGAGCACGGCCGCGGATGTGGTCTCGACCGTGCCCCGCAGCAACTGCTCGAGCGCGTCAGGCGCTGGCTCGCAGTCATCGTGCAGCAGCCACAGCCACTCGATTCGCTCCCCGCTCTGGCTGCCCGCCGGGGCGGGCACCGGCACGTTCGCGGCCCGGTGCCCAAGTGCCCGCGCGATCGCCGCGCCGTAACCCGTCGACCTGTCCATCCCGAACACCGCCGCCTGGCCGAACTTCGAGGCGAGAACGGCGCCGCTGCGGTCCCGGCTGCCCGTGTCCACGGCGACCACCCGCTGGACCGGCCGGCTCTGCTGGAGCAGGGCGTCGGCGACCTGCGGAAGCCACGCGGCGCCATCGTGCGCGACGATGACCGCGGTGACGACGTGCTGCGGATAAGACTCGTTCGGCGGCAAGGCAATCCGGTTGCTGTCAGGGGGTTCTGCCCGCCGGAGCCGGCCTCGGCACGGGCCTCCGGCGGGCCGGGTTTCCTGTGAACGATACGCGAAGCGCGGGGTCTGGCACTGCCAGACGGTGAGCTTGCCAGGGTGCGCCCGGGCGTTCCGAGCGCTGGCTGGGCCGACTACCAGGTAGCTCTATATCTGGTCAGATCGACACGAAACGTAGAAACGCGACACGCCGGAAAACCCGGCGCCACCGTACCCGCCGGGCCCCTCGGATGCGCTGGCTCCCCCGCCAGCCGGTGCTAGACCGCCTCACGCTTGAGCCGCCTGCGCTCTCGCTCTGACAGGCCGCCCCAGATACCGAACCGCTCGTCGTGCTCGAGCGCGTACTCCAGGCATTCCGTCCGGACCTCGCAGCTACGGCAGACCCGCTTGGCCTCCCTGGTCGAGCCGCCCTTCTCGGGAAAGAACGCCTCCGGATCGGTCTGGGCGCAGAGCGCCCGATCCTGCCACGTCGGCTCAGCGGCCTCGTCCGCGCCGATGCCGAACGCGTCGTGCACAAGCGTGACGATTGCGTCAGTCACACGACACCTCCACCCCTCGCTACCCCGTCGGCTCTCTGACGCCCCAAGCGAAGCTCGCCAGAGAATTACACTGTTGAAATTACACGCGCGTGTCTTGCCAAACGTCAAGGCGGATACGTGATAAAGCTCGACCGCTTGCCCGTGATGACGGGAAAGTCGGCCAGGAAATCCTGGGGTCCCAGCCTGCGCGCGGGGACCCGCGCCGCCCGTACCGGCCGCCGGCTGCCCGGTCCGGGCTGGCAGACTCGGCGCATGCGCATCACGCTGCTCGCAGGCGGTGTGGGCGGCGCCCGCTTCCTGCGCGGATTGCGGATGGCCGCTCCTGACGCCGAGATCACTGTCATCGGGAACACCGGCGACGACATCATGCTGTTCGGCCTGCACGTCTGTCCGGACCTGGACACCGTGATGTACACGCTGGGCGGCGGCATCAGCGAGGAGCAGGGCTGGGGTCGCGCCGACGAGACCTACGCCGTGCAGTCCGAGCTCACCGCCTACGGCGCCGGGCCCGACTGGTTCAGGCTCGGGGACCGCGACTTCGCCACCCACATCGCGCGGACGTCCATGCTCAGCGCCGGGCTCCCGCTGTCCGTCGTGACCAGGCAGCTCTGCGAGCGCTGGCGGCCGGGCGTGCGGCTGCTGCCGATGACCGACGACGACGTCCAGACTCATGTGGAGATCGACGACGAGGCCGGCCGGCGGACCGTTCACTTCCAGGAGTGGTGGGTCCGGCTGCATGCCAAGGTCCCGGCCCTGAGCTTCATCGCCTCCGGCGCGGAGCAGGCCGCGCCGGCGCCGGGCGTCCTGCAGGCGATAGCGGACGCCGACTTCGTGGTACTGCCGCCGTCCAACCCGGTGGTCAGCATCGGCGTCATCCTGGCGATCCCGGGGATCGCCGAGGCGGTCGGGACCAAAACGGTCGTCGGCGTCTCGCCCGTCATCGGCGGAGCACCGGTCCGCGGCATGGCCGATGCCTGCCTGGCCGCGATCGGGGTCAAGACGTCGGCCGCCGCTGTCGCGGCGCACTACGGTCCCGGCCTGCTCGACGGCTGGCTGGTGGACTCGTCCGACGCGAGTGCCGTGGCCGCCGTCGAGGCCACCGAGCTCGCCGGGATCGCGGTCCGGGCCCTGCCGCTGCTCATGACCGACGTCGCGACGACCGCGACGATCGCCCGGGCGGCGATCGACCTGGCCGCGGAGCTCGCGAGATGAGCGGGCTCACCATCACCGGCGTGCCAGGGCTGCCGGAGATCACTCCTGGTGCGAACCTGGCCGGGCTGATCGTCGCGGCCGCGCCCGACCTCGCCGACGGTGACATCCTGGTCGTCACCTCCAAGATCATCAGCAAGGCCGAGGGCCGGGTGATCAGCGCGGACCGGCAGGACGCGATCGCCGCCGAGACGGTCAGGGTCGTGGCCCGGCGAGGCCCCACCACGATCGCGCAGACCCGGCACGGCCTGGTGCTCGCCGCGGCCGGCGTCGACCGGTCCAACACCGCACCCGGGACGGTCGTCCTGCTACCCGCGGACCCGGACGGGTCGGCGCGCCGCCTGCGTACCGCCATCATCAGCCTGACCGGCAAGAACATCGGCATTCTCGTCACCGATACGATGGGCCGCCCATGGCGCAACGGCCAGACCGATACGGCCATCGGCGCGGCCGGGGTGATACCGCTGCGTGATCATCGCGGCCAGGCCGACAGCTTCGGTAACGTGCTCGAGGTGACGGTCGCTGCGGTCGCCGATGAGATCGCCGCCGCGGCTGAACTGGTCAAGGGAAAGTCCGACCAGGTACCGGTCGCTGTCGTGCGCGGCCTGGGCGAGCTCGTCATCGGCGCGGGTGGCGCCGAGCCGGGCGGCGGCAGCGCAGGCGGCGACAGTTCGCGCGACGGACCGGGCGCCGCCGCGCTGATCAGGCCGGCCGCCGAGGACATGTTCCGGCTCGGGGCAGCCGACGTGCTGGCCGAGCGCCGTACGGTCAGGGACTTCACCGCAGATCCCGTCGACCCGGCTGCGGTGCGGCGCGCGATCGCGGCCGCGGTCACGGCGCCCGCGCCGCATCACAGCCAGCCCTGGCGATTCGCGGTCGTCGAGTCCGAGCAGGCGCGGACCAGTCTGCTCGATGACATGCTGGCCGCCTGGGTCGCCGATCTGCGCGGTGACGGCTTCACGGAAGAACAGATCGCCCGCCGGACCCGGCGCGGCGAGCCGCTGCGCCGGGCACCGCTGATCATCGTGCCCTGCCTGCTGGCCGACGCCGCTCACACTTATCCCGACCAGCGCCGCAACGCCTCGGAGCGGGCGATGTTCCTGGTCGCGATGGGCGCCGGGGTGGAGAACCTGCTGGTCGCCCTGGCCGTCGAAGGGCTGGGCTCGTGCTGGGTATCGAGCACCCTGTTCTGCGGGCCGGTAGCGGCAGCGGCCCTCGACCTGCCCGGCGGCTGGGAGCCGATGGGCGCCGTCGGCGTCGGCCACGCAGCGACCCCGCCCGCCCCGCGGCCCGACCGCGACCCCGACGCCTTCACGGTCATCCGCTGAAGCGCTACTTATCCACAGCCGCGCTGAGTCCAGTTGACCGACCGAAGTGGCCGCGCCAGCTTAGGCGGTATGCCGTACGACGCATCCTTAGCTGCCCTTGACATCACCGACCGTCAGCGCGGCGTGATTACTCGTCGGCAGGCACTCTCCGCTGGCCTGGGCGCGGGCCTGATCGAGTCTCGGCTCGAGCTTGGGCGCTGGCAGCGACTGCACACCGGTGTCTACGCCGCGTTTTCCGGTCCCCCTGACCGCCAGGCGACACTGTGGGCGGCAGTCCTGCGCGCGGGGCAACGAAACGAGGTGCCGTGCAAGCCACTCACCCGTCGCGACTGCCGCCCAGGCTCAGGATCGAAGAGACGGTATTTGATCTCGCTGACGACTGCGACGATGCCTGGGATGCCGTCGGCTGGATTACGTCCGCACTCGGCCGAAGGCTCACGACCCAGGATCGGCTCCGCGAGACCCTGGACAACCGGTCACGGCTGCGCTGGCGCGGCGACCTGACCGCCGTGCTCAGTCCCGATCTGGCTGGGATCCACTCATTGCTGGAGTATCGCTATTTCCGCAACGTCGAGAGTCCCCATGGCTTGCCGAAGGCAACTCGTCAGGCGAGAGCGAGCCAGGGCGGCGTGAGTGAGTACCGCGACGTACTGATTGGCGAGTTCGCCCTTGTGGCGGAGCTGGACGGCCGGGTGGCCCATCCAGGTGATACTCGGTGGCTCGACATCCAGCGCGACAATATCGCGGCAGCTAGCGGACTCATCACGCTCCGCTACGGCTATCGGGAGCTGACGATGCGGCCGTGCCTCGTTGCTCAGCAAATAGCCGAGGTGCTCATACTCCGCGGATGGCAAGGTTCGGCCCGACCGGCTCGACTCGACGATCGGCCATCCGCCGCTGCGCCATCTGCTGGTGCTGCTGGTGGCGGCCGTGCCGCCGGTCGTCGTGGCGATCCGCCTGCTGCGGCGGGCCCGCCGGCCGGAGCAGCCGCACCGTGCAGCCGCCGGAGCGGGCGTGACCGGCGCGGGCGTGACCGGCCCCGGTGCTGCAGGCCCAGTCGTTACAGGCCCAGGCGCCGCGACAGGTCCGAGCTGAACACGCCGCCCGGGTCAACCTCGGCCCGCAGCCGCCGGAAGTCCTCGTACCTCGGGTACATCCGCGGCATCAGCTCAGCGGGAATCCTGGAGTCCTTGGCCAGGTAGAGCCGGCCGCCCGCTTCGAGCACCATCTCGTCGAGCTCGCCGAGCA
>JADGPC010000202.1 GCA_017882645.1 Streptosporangiales bacterium
GGGCGGGCCGCGCGCCTACTGGACGCAGATACCTGTTCCGGGAGGACGCATGAAACAGCGAATTCCCAGGCGAGCGTGGAACTCGCCGGCCGGAGCCGCGCACCGTCCGCGGGTCCTGATCGAGGACGACCGCCCGGCCCTGGCGATCTCGGACTTCTCCCTATTCCAGCAGGCCGGGTTCGACATCGCGTTCTGCTCTGGCCCCGGCCCCGACGACGCAGCCTGCCCGGTGCTGCGCGGCGAGCCGTGCCCGGCGCTGGCCGGCGCGGACGCCGTGCTGCACGGTCTCGACCCGCGGCTCGGTGTCGCCGAGGCCATCCGCCGCGTGCTTCCTGGCACGCCGGTCATCGTCCGCCGGCGCTGCCTTGAGCCCGGCTGCGAGCAGGCGGCACCTGATGGCTGCGTGCCTCTCGCGCCGGACTGCTCGGTGCCCGGCCAGATCGACGCGCTCAGCCGGGCCCTGGCCGGCCGGGCCTGACGAATCCCCCGGCGGCGCCTGACTGGCAGCTCAGCTATCTCCCCAGGTGTTCGTGTGCAGCGCGATGTGGTCGGTGCACGTCCGCGACGGCTTGGGGACCAGCGTCGTGGCCGGGCAGGAGTTCAGGATCAGCGGCGGCCGCGGGTTCTGGGTGAAGTCGAAGTCGTTGATCAGATTGCCCAGGATCGACGCGTTCTCGCGGACGTCCGGACGCGGGTCAGGCCGACCGTCGGTGGCCGGGTTGAGCCGCGCGCCGCCCATGAAGTCATCCTCGATGAACTTCAGGTAGGCGTCCGTGGTGAGCGTCTGCGTGTCGATGTAGCCCTTCTTGGCGTACGGGCTGATCACGATGCCGGGCACCCGGATGCCGTAGCCCTGGCCATCCACCGTCGGCGGCACGACGTTGTCGTAGAAGCCGCCCCAGTCGTCCCAGGTCAGGAAGATCGCGGTGGAGGACCAGTCCGGGCTGCGCATGACCGCGTCGATGACCTTGGTGACGTACGCCTGCCCGGTGCTGATCAGGGCCGGGGCGTGCTCGCTGTCCCTGAAGTCCGGCGCGACCCAGGACACCTTCGGCAGGGTGCCGGCCTTGGCCTGCTTGTAGAAGACGCTCAGCGGGCGCAGGCTGCCCAGCTGGTTGTCCTTGTGCACGTCGGTGAAGCCGGGCAGCGGATTCCAGTGGATCGACACCCCGTTCGGGTTCTTCAGGTCCACCGACACGGCGCCATGGTCGAGGTAATAGCTCCAGCTGACGTGATGCCGGTGCAGCAGCCAGGTCACGTCGGTCCAGGCGAACGGCGTCTGGCGGTTCGGCAGCCGCTCCGGCGGCATGTCGGTGCTCTTGCAGCTCATCGGGTCGCCGGTCTTGGTGCACTTGGCCGACCAGGCCGACACCTCGTACAGGTGCGCGGGCAGGCTCCACGACCCTGGCGCCTCGAAGAAGTGATCCTGCAGCACGTAGTTCGTCGCGTAGGCCCAGTAGTTCGGGATGTCCGTCCCGACGTGGTAGCCCATCACGTCGGGATGGCAGGTGGCCGGCTTGGGCTTGCACAGCATCTTGTCGGCGATGGAGACGAAGCCGTCCATCTTCCCGCCGTCGATGTCCGCGGCGAAGGGCGTCTCGGCGTGCGGGTCGTTGCCGTTGCTGTCGCGGTGGTCCACAAACGGCTTGCGGCAGCCGCTGTTGCGCGGGTCGGGCAGGCAGACGCCATTCGGAATACCGTCTGCGCCGGGAAACTTGCCGAAGTAGGAGTCGAACGACCGGTTCTCCTGCATGATCACGATGACGTGCTTGATCTTGTGGATATTCGGGTCGATCGTCGCCGCGGATCTGAGATGCGAAGTCGATTGCTGCGCGTACACGCTCGCGCTCGCGGCCAGGGTCGCGCACCCGGCCAGCACAACTCCGGTGACCAGCACGAGCCGACGCCTCATTCAGTCCTCCCCGACAGCGGCCATGGCATATGCCATCATGCATGGCCATGTCCGCTCACGTGGGTCTATCAGTTAACTAGAAGCCAGTCCGTGACATACGCTGACGTCGGTGGCGCCAGAGCGGGAGGCCAGGCGGCGGTGAAGGTTCACGTGCTGCACGAGAACCCGGACTGGTTCGCGCCGGTCGGGGCGGCGCTGGACGCCGAGGGCGTGCCGCATGAGCAATGGCTGCTCGGCGAGAGCGTGCTGGACCTCGCGGCGGAGCCGCCCGCCGGGGTGTTCTGGTCGCGGATGAGCGCGTCCTCGCATACCCGCGGCCACCCGCACGCCAAGGATCAGACCCGCGGCGTGCTGAGCTGGCTGGAGTCCCGCGGCCGCCGGGTGGTGAACGGCCGCCGGGTGCTCGAGCTGGAGATGAGCAAGGTCGACCAGCTCGTCGCGCTGCGGGCAGCGGGCTTCGACGTCCCGCGGACGGTCGCCGTGGCCGGGACCGGCGAGCTCGCCGCCGCGGCGAGGAAGCTGCCCGCACCGTTCATCAGCAAGCACAACCAGGGCGGGAAAGGACTCGGCGTCGCCCTGTTCGGCAGCCACGACGAGTTCGACGCCTATCTGGCTGCGCCGTCCTACGAACCGCCGGTCGACGGCATTACCCTGCTCCAGGAGTACCTGCGCGCGGCCGAGCCGCGGATCACCAGGGCCGAGATCGTCGGCGGCGAGTTCATCTATGCGATCACGGCCGATACCGCGCTCGGCGGTTTCCAGCTCTGCCCGGCCGATGCCTGCGCGGTCGGCGACGGGCCGGCACCGAATTTGTTCTCGCTGCGCGAGGGTTTTGACCATCCGGTCACCAGCCGGTACGTCGACTTCGCCCGGCAGCACGGAATCGGGATCGCGGGTTTCGAGTTCATCGAGACGGCGGACGGGCGGCTCGTGACCTACGACATCAACACGACGACGAACTACAACGCCGGGATCGAGGCCGTGGCGCCCAGGCCGGCGCAGCAGGCGGTGGCCGCCTATCTCGGGCGGCTGCTGGCGGAAGAGGCAGGAAGGGCGGCATAACGAGATGCGGTTTGGCTACTGGATGCCGATCTTCGGTGGCTGGCTGCGCAATGTCGCTGACGAGGGCATGCCCGTCGCGTGGCCGTACGTCAGGGACCTGGCGGTGGCGAGCGAGCAGCAGGGCTTCGACCTGTCCCTGATCGCCGAGCTCAACCTCAACGACATCAAGGGCCACCGCGCGCCGTCGCTGGACTGCTGGACGCTTGCCCCGGCCGTGGCCGCGGTGACCAGCGAGCTCGAGCTGATGCTCGCCGTCCGGCCCAACTATCACTCGCCGGCGCTGACCGCCAAGGCGCTGTCCACGCTCGACCTGATCGCCCCAGGCCGGATCTCGCTCAACGTGGTCTCGTCCTGGTGGAAGGACGAGGCCAGTCAGTACGGAGCTCCGTTCGACCTGCATGACGCGAGGTATGCCCGCACCCAGGAATGGCTGGACGTCATCTCCCGGCTGCTGCGGGACGACACGGTGACCCACGCCGGATCGCTGTATCAGCTGGACGGCACGGTGCTCGAGCCGAAGCCGAGCCGGCCGCCGGTGGTCTACATGGGCGGCGAGTCGCCGAAGGCGAAGGATGTCATCGCGGCCCAGGCCGACGCGTACGTGATGCACGGCGACGCCCCCGAGGTGATCGCGGCGAAGGTGGCCGAGCTGTCCGCGCTCCGGGCCGCAGCCGGGCGGCCGCCGCTGGAATTCGGCGTCTCCGGCTACGTGGTCTGCCGTGACACCGAGGCCGAGGTCAGCGCCGAACTCGACCGCATACTCAACGTCCGGTCCTCGCCCGAGGCTTACGCCTCCTACCAGGACTTCATCGAGGGCTCGCAGCTCGAGTCCCGTGTCACCCTGGAGGAGTACAGTGTCTCGAACCGTGGCCTGCGCAGCGGTCTGACCGGCACTCCCGACCAGATCCTTGACCGCATCGGGGCCTACGCCGATGCTGGAGTCGGCCTGCTGCTCCTTCAGTTCTCCCCGCAGCGGGAGGAGATGGCCCGCTTCGGCGCTCAGGTCATCAGCCGCTACCGGCCCGCCGGGTCGGGGGCGGCCGACGGGAAGGCTGACGGCCAGCCGTGACGTTGTCCGTCGTAAGGGCGTAGCAAAGGAGGGTCGACGATGACCGGTCAGCTCGCAGTAAAGGCGGTTACGGGCGGCCGTGGCCGGGGACCGCGCGGCCAGCTGGCGACGTTATCGTCCGGCGTTAACCGCTGCCCGATCCCGCGATGCGGCTATCTGATCGACCGGTCGCGCCTGATGTGCCGCTCGCACTGGTATCTGGTGCCCAAGGAACTGCGTGACCAGGTGTGGGCAAGCTGGCGATCCGGCCAGGGGGCCTTCAGCCGCGAGCACAGGGAGGCCGTGCACAAGGCGGTCGTCGCGGTGCTGGCCGCGGTCGGCGAGATCGCCGGGTAACCGCTCGGTCCGGCAGCGTGAGCGGCGCCCCGCTACCCACAGCGCGGCCGCTCATGCCATGATCCAGCACCCGCCTTGGCTGCCCGTGGCCGCAGCGAGGTGAGCGCCGGATACGCTCGGCCTCGTTGGCGAGGTACGTGCGGGCGCGGGGGAGGACAAGATGGCACTACTGCTCCCGGAGGCGGACGGGGTAGCGGAGCACGTCGGGCAGCGCCTGCCGCGGGCCGAGGTGCTCCGATACGGTGCGGCCGGACGCGGCCGGCTGGACGAGGTCACCTTCTACTGCCTGCCCTACATGGGGGACGCGGCCAGCATCGCCCTGATCGGCGAGCTCCCGGCCCTGCAGGTCGTGCAGAGCCTGAGCAGCGGGGTCGACGAGGTGCTGGATTCGCTGCCGCTGCAGGTGACCTTGTGCAACGGGCACGGCCTCGGCCACGAGGAGGGTACCGCCGAGCTTGCCGTCGCGCTGATCCTGGCCAGCCTGCGGCAGATCCCCTGGTTCGCCGGGCAGCAGTCGGAGCGGCGCTGGTCCCACGTGCGCACCGACTCGCTCGACGGCAAGCGCGTCCTGCTGCTCGGCTACGGCGCGATCGGCGCCGCGATCGAGCAGCGGCTGGTGCCCTTCGGGGCGCGGGTCGTCCGGGTGTCACGAACTCCCAGGGACGGAGTCAGCGACCTGCGGGAGCTGCCCGGGCTGGCGCAGGCGGCTGACATCCTGGTGGTCTGCATCGCGCTGCACACCTCGACCCGCGGCCTCGTCGGCCAGCAGGTTCTCGCCGCCCTGCCCGCGGGAGCGCTCGTGGTCAACGTGGCCCGCGGACCGGTCGTGGACCCGGCTGCCCTGACCCGGGAGCTGCGCGCCGGCCGGCTGCGCGCCGCGCTGGATGTCAGCGACCCGGAGCCGCTGCCGGCCGACCGTCCCGAGTGGGCGCTCCCCAACGTGCTGATCACGCCGCATATCGGCGGCGATACCGCCGCGTTCGCGCAGCGTGCCCCCGCCTTCGTCGCGGATCAAGCCGCCCGCCATCTCGGGGGTGACCCGCTCCAGAACGTCGTCCGGCCCGCCGCCGGCTGAGTGGGTACACCAGACGGGTGGTTAAATCCGTGAGTACCGCATGCTCCGGCCGCCCGGGGCTGTCCGGCGGGGTTCTTCCCGGCCCGGGAAAGGCGATGCGGCACGTTGCCTGAGCATGAGCCTCAACCCGCCCAGCAAGCTGCCCCGCTGGCTGGCGGGCTGCGTCGCCGCATCGAGCGGGAACCTGGCCAGGCTGAAGAGCGGCCCGACTGGGCGGAGAAACTGCGCGGCATCCAGTCGATCACTGACCGCGCCCTGGCCTGACTTTCACGTGCTTTCCCTCCTGGGCATGGTGTCGAATTGGCGGGGCTCGCGGCGCTGGCCTCATCGGGACGCTGCCGGAACTGGACGAGGCCGGCCGCAAGGGCTACCGGCCTGGCGCGCGGGACCTAAGCGGCCCGCAGGCGGGTGCTCTCGTCGGTGATCCATAGCCCGAGCAGGCCCCGGAAGTGCGCGATGAACTTATCGTGCTCGCTGGCCGGGTAGACCGACCTGACCGTGTCGATCAGCAATCCGTCGAAGGCGGGCCCGCTGACCCAGTCCAGCACCACCTCGTCAAGGCGGGCGAGGGTGGTCGCGGTGAAATCCTGATAACGCTCCGTCTCGAAGTAGGAATCGGCGAGCCCGGCATAGGCGGCCAGCTTCTGCCCGTAGGACGCGGCGGCGTCGTCGGCGATCTCGAAGAACCGGGAGGTCTCCAGGTCCAGCCTCGGCCGCCGCCGGGTCACCAGCGCGAACACGGACCATTTCACCAGCGCCTTCATCGCCCAGGGAAAGTAGTAGTGCAGGCTGGTCAGCGCCACGTCGGGGCAGGCGTTGGCGTAGTCGATTGGGTAGACCTGGTCCCCGGCGACCAGCGTCTCGCACGAGTTGAACTCCCACCGGAAGAAGGCGTTGACCAGGCGCCCGATCGTCAGCACCTCGGCTCCGGTGCTCGCCGACAGGAAGTCGTGGTCGACCGCGTACCGCAGGTGCATGGGCTGCTCGGGCTGGAAGCGCATCACCATTGTCTCGGCGCCGATCGACAGCGAGCGGGCGAAGACGTCGTAGTCCTCGATCGCCTTCTGCAGGTGCATCAGCATCTCGCCGCTCTGGTCGTAGGCGGCGTGCAGTTCGGCCGGATTGCCGATCCGCGAGACCCCGCGCCAGGCCCCGCCGTCGTACGGCTTCATGTACAGCGGATAGCCGATCTGCTCGGCGATGGCGTCGAGGTCGAACGCCCGGTTATACCTGGCCGAGGTGTAGGCATAGCGCGAGTTGTCGACCGGGTGCTTGAACGGCACCAGCACGGTTTCGGGGACCTTGAGCCCGAGCCGCATCATCGCGCAGTAGGCCGCGTGCTTCTCCATGGACTGGAAGGTGAACGGGCTGTTCAGCAGGTACACGTTGTCCATCAGCGCGACCTTCTTCAGCCATTCCCTCGGGTGGTAGTACCAGTAGGCGAGGCGGTCGACGACGAGGTCGTAGCGTGGCCGGTCGCGCAGGCTGAACGGCTCGATGCTGATCCGCTCGCAGTCGAACTCGTGCAGGGCGCCGTCCGGGCCCCGCACCGGGCCGAGCCGGCGCAGGATCTCATCGAACGCCCGCGGCCAGTCCTCCTCGGTGCCGAGCAGCAGTCCGATCAGGTGCCTGGTGGCGGTCATTGACGGCTCCCGTCCTCAGCAGAATCGCGGCATGTGATGGGCTACCTGGGCGCGCCAGGACGGCCAGTCATGGGGCACGTCGTGACCCCACAGGTCGAGTTCGTGGCTGATCTGCTTCTCCGCCAGCAGCGCGGCAAACTGCCTGGTGCCTGCCAGCGACCCGGTGGTGTCCTCCCACTGGCCCTGACCGCACACGAGCAGCAGCCTGACGTGGCGGCGCAGCCAGTCGAGGTGATCGCCGTGCAGCTGCCTGACGTAGTCGAGCGGGTTGTTGAAGTACGCCGCGGTGCCGCGCTCGCCCCACCCGTTCCACGCCGCGGGGTCATAGGTGCCGGACAGGCACATCGCGAGCGGGAAGAGATCTGCCCGCTTGAGGGCGAAGTTGGCCGCGTGGAACGCGCCCAGGCTGCAGCCGAGCGTCAGGACGTCGACGGCACCGCGGCAGTCCTGGTAGACCCAGGGCAGGACGTCGCCGAGTATCCACGACTCGTACCGCTCATGCTGGCGCGCCCGCTCCTCGACCGGGATCTCCCGGTTGGACCAGGACGCCGCGTCGTAGCTGTCGACGCAGTAGACCTTGAGCCGCCCCGCGTCGATTAGACCCGCCACCGCGCCGATCATGCCGTTGTTCTCGAAATCCCAGGCCCCGCCCTGCTCGGACGGGAACGCCAGCACCGCGCGCCCCCAGTGGCCGTAGCGGATCACGGTGCCGGCGGTGCCGATCGCGTCCGACCAGATCTCGGCGACTTCCCGGTTCACCGGCTCACCTCCCCGAGCAGCCGGGTCAGGTGCGGATCGAACGCGTCCCGCCAGGCCGTGTAGTTGTGCAAGTCAGGAACCTCGTGCAGGTTCGCCTGGTAACCCTCGGCGCGCAGTACCTGGGTCATGAGCCGGTTGTTCGCCACGTTCTCCTCGATCTGGCCGCAGGTCAGGACGACAGGTACGGTCCGGACGCGCAGGCTCCCGCTGTGCGCGGCCGCCACGAACCTGACGATCCGCCGGTAGTAAGGGAACCGCCGCTCGTGGCTGTCCAGGGAAGGGCAGAAGAAGCTGCCTGACTGCAAGAACAGTGCGTCGAACGCGTCCGGATAGCGGCAGTGGGCGTGCAGCATCGCCAGCGCGCCCAGGCTGGTGCCCATCCCGATCCGCGCGGTGGTGGCGAGCCGGCTGACTAGCGGGAGGATCACAGACCGGCGCAGCGCGCGCGCATAGCCGGCGTTGGCGGAGTACCAGGCATCACGCGGCCCCGGGCTGAGCAGCGCGGCCCGCAGCCGCGGCAGCCAGTTCCCGGTGACCCCGGCCGACAGGTACCGGACGATGCTGGCCAGGGAGTCGTACTCGGGACCGTCGTGGACCACGAGCAGCGGCAGCGGCTCGTCATCTGGCGCGCCTGCCGGAGACCAGGTCCGCACGGAGATCTCGGCTCCGAGCGGGGGTGCGGGCAGGTCGAAAGTACGGCTCGTGCCTGGCTCGGCGGGTGCGCTCAGCCATGACGGCGGCTGGTAGCCGGGAAATTCAAGGACGCTTTTCATTCCGAACGCACCAGCGACCCGCATCGGGTTCTCCGGGTCGGTGACCCACTCGCTGCTGCCGTTGTCGTGGCGCAGCTCAAGCAGGTACTCCAGCCGGCTCACCGGCGGCCGGGGGATGACAAGCTCCCACCAGTCGCCGCTGCGGCGGAACTCGACCAGGTCTGGCGGCATGGCGATGTCCTGGCGCAGTCGCACCCCGGCCAGCTGGCGGCCGGGATCGGGTACCCGGAAGTTCAGCTGGACACCCGATACGGCGATCATTCGCACATAGTGCCTGGAATGCGCCGCGCTGACAATGGGACGGGCGCTGCTGGCGCGCGTGCTGCCGGCGTGCGACTGTAGGGAGATGCCAGCACAGACCGCCGGCACCCGAGCCAGCTGAGCGAGGTCGGATGGGCCGTGATATTCAGCCGATCAAGATCAGCGGCGAGGACCGCCGCAAGTACCGGGAGAAGCTCAGGCGCTCGCTCGACGTGTTCGAC
>JADGPC010000018.1 GCA_017882645.1 Streptosporangiales bacterium
GCTGATCGCCAGTCAGCTAACTGGGCGCGCCGGTGATCATCGCGGCCGCCCTGGCCGGGGCACTGATCATGGCGGGCCTCGTGCTGCTGGTGGCGGAACTGGTCCGCCGGGCGCCCGCGCCCGGCACCCCGCCGGGGCTGCGGCTGGCGCCCGGCCGGATCACAGCGGCCAGGAAGCGGCTCGCGCTGGCCGTCCTGGCCGGCCTGGTGATGCTGGCCATCACCCGCTGGCCGGTCGGGGCACTGGCCACCGTAGCCGCCGTCATCTTCGTGCCGAAGCTGACCGCCGCGCGCGCCGCCAGGCATCGCACCGCGACGCTCGAGGGACTGGAGCAGTGGACCCGCAGGCTGGCCGACATGCTGACGGCCAGCCGCGGCCTGGAGGACGCGCTTGAGGTCAGCGCGCGGACCGCTCCGGCGGCGATCGCCGGGCCGGTGACCGCGCTGGCCAGGCGGCTGTCGGCCAGGGTCGGCACCGAGGAGGCGCTCCGCGCCTTCGCGGCCGAGATTGACGACCCGGCGGGAGACCGGATCGCCGCCGCGCTGATCATCGCGACCGGCCAGCGCGGCGGCGCGGTGCACGGGGTGCTGACCGCGCTGGCCGAGATCCTGGCCAGGGACATCGCCGCGCGGCGCGAGATCGAGGCCGAGCGGGCCCAGCACCGGACCACGGTCCGCTGGATCGTGGCCTTCATCGCCGGGTTCACCGCCTTCGCGATCGTGAACCGCTCCTACTCCGCCCCCTACGGCACGCTGGCCGGTCAGGTCGTGCTGGCCGTGGTGGCGCTGCTGTACGCGGCCGGGCTCGGCTGGCTGCACCGGCTCGGAACCATCCCGGGACCCGGGCGCTTTCTCGACCCTCAGCCGCAGCAGCGCGCAGCGGCTGCCCCGCCGATGGCCGGGGCACGCCGGTGAGCCCGCTGATCCTCATCTCCGGCACCCTGGTCGGGCTCGGGCTCTTCGCCGTCGTGGGTCAGCTGATCCCCGGCGGCCCGCGGCTGGACGTGGCCCTGGGCCGGATTCACGCGGCCGGAACCCAGGAGCCCGAACCTACCGCCGTCGGGGCGCTGGTCAGGCAGATCGCGGCGGCGATGCCGTGGCTGCCGGTACCGTCCGCCGACCTAGCCCTGCTCGGCCAGGACCGCGAGCGGTGGTTCGCCAGCAAGATCATCTGCGGTCTGACCGGGCTCGGCATCATCCCGGTGCTCGGGATGCTGGCCGCGCTGGCCGGTCAGCGGGTGCCGTGGACGATCCCCGCTATCGCCTCGGTCGTGCTCGGGCTCGCCCTGTTCTTCGCCCCTGACCTGGTGACCAGGGTCAACGCCGCGGAGAAGCGCACCGACTTCCGGCACGCGCTGACCAGCTACCTGGACCTGGTCGCGCTCGAGCGCGGCGCAGGCGCGGGTCCGACCGAGGCGCTCGAGGCCGCGGCCCGGATCGGCGGCGGCTGGGCCTTCGCCAGGATCGGCGCGGCGCTCGACGCGGCCAGGAAGGCCAGCAGGCCGCCCTGGGAGGGGCTGGCCGGGCTCGCCGCGGAGACTGGCGTGACCGAGCTCGCCGACCTGGCCGAGATCGCCGAGGTCGCCGGACATGAGGGCGCGAAGATCCTGCAGACGCTCGGAGCCCGGGCCGAGTCCATGCGCGCCCAGGCGCTGTCGGCCACGAAAGCCAAGGCGGGCTCCCGCAGCACCACCATGGTTGTCCCGATCGCCCTGCTCGGGGCGGGCTTCCTGCTGCTCCTCATCTTCCCGATCGTCTACCGGACGTTCGGCTAACGGAATGCCACGAGGAGGCACCGATGCAAACCATCTGGATGACCGCGCACTACCTGGCCGCGCTGACCCACCGCAGGTTCAGCGCGCTGGCCAGGACCAGGGACGGCGGAGCGCTGTCGCTTGAATGGATCGTCATCGCCGGCATCGTCTTCGCCGCCGCAGTGGCGGCCGGCATCGTCTTCAACAATGCCATCAGCGCCGAGACCGCCAAGCTGCCGTAGGGTGCCCCGGGGACATACGGGGCGGCTGGAGCGCGCGGTACTGCGGCGCGACGACGGCGCGCTGACGCTCAGCTACGTCGTGCTCGTCCCCGTCTTCCTGGCCGGCATCATGGTCATCGTCCAGGCTTGCGTGTGGTACCTGGCCCGCGAGACCGCGATCGCCGCCGCCCGACAGGGCGCCGATGTCGCCAGGACGGCGCACCCACCGCCCGGCGGCGGCGCGGCGGCAGCCGTGATCTTCGCCAGGAAGGCCGCGCCCGGCTTCCTGCTCGGGCCGTCGGCCTCGGCGGCCGGGAGTTCCGCGGTGACGGTCAGGATCACGGTGACCGGGCGGGTGCCCACGCTCGTACCCGGCATGGTGATCATGGTCAGCGAGGTGGTGACGGCTCCGGTGGAGCGGTTCACCGCGTCCGGCGTGCTGCCGGGCGGCGCCGGGGCGAGTAGCCGGCCTGGAGCGAGTGGCCGGCCTGGAGCGGGTAGCTGGCGTGAGACGAGCAGCCGACATGAGACGAGCCGCCGCCATGGCTGAGCTGAAGGCACTGTGCCGTCGGGCTGGCGCGGACGACGGCAACGCCGCGCTCGAGCTGCTCATCCTCGCCCCGGTCATCCTCGCCCTGATCGGGCTGGTCATCGCCGCCGGCCGGACCTCGGTGGCGCAGGGCTCGGTCGACGCGGCGGCTAGGGACGCCGCCCGGCAGACATCCATCTCGCTCAGCCCGGCCGCGGCGCAGCAAGCCGCCCTGTCGAGCGTCAACGCGGCGCTGCGTGCCGACGGGCTGCACTGCAAGCCGGTGGTCACGCTCAATCTCCTGGCCGGCTTCAATACGCCGCTCGGCCAGCCAGCCCAGGTCAGCGCCTCGGTCAGCTGTACGGTCCGGCTCTCTGACCTGCTGGTACCCGGGATACCTGGCAGCAGGAGGCTGACCGCGAGCTTCACGTCGCCGCTTGATCCGTACCGCTCGCGGGCCGACGGGATCCTGTCACAGCGTCGTCACACCCGGGCGTGAAAGATCAGGCACCCGTTACTGCGATGAGAGGAGCCAGGATGCGGCATCCCCGCGCCTCCCAGGCTGCCGGCGAGCGCGACCGCGGCTCGCTGACCCTGATGCTTGCCGTCTTAATGGTCGCGCTGCTCGCCCTGGCCGGCCTGGTGA
>JADGPC010000203.1 GCA_017882645.1 Streptosporangiales bacterium
AGCCTGGCTCGACCGTGGCCTGGCCCGCCATGCCGGGCACCCGGCGAGCCTCGGCCAGCAGGTTCGCGGCCCGGATCATCATCTTGGACGGCACGCAGCCGAAGTACGGGCATTCGCCGCCGACCAGACGGGATTCGACGCCGGCCACGGCGAGGCCTGCCTCGGCGAGCCGCCCGGCGACCTCCTCGCCACCCGGGCCCATGCCGATAACGATCACGTCGAACTCATGCTCGCTCACACTGCCTCCGCGCTGATGTCAGACCCGCCTGCTATGGATAGGAGAAGCACATCAGGGAATTACCATGCCCGGTCGGCAGTTTGCACACCCAGTGCCTGGTGCCGACCGCAATTCGCCTGGGAGATGGTGATTGAGCTGCCCGCCGACACGAAAGCGCTGACGTGACGAATACCGACCTGACCAGCGCGGATACCGCCGACGAGGATACCGACTCGCCGGTATCGGAGACCGATGCCGAGCGGCTGATTCGGGCAATCTGTTTTAAAACCGGCCCGCCTGGGATCATCGGCGCCGAGCTCGAATGGCTGGTCCGCGACACTGCTGACCCTTCGCTGACCGTGCCATTTGACAGGATTCGTGAAGTTCTTGATTGCGTCGAGAGACCGGGCGTACTGCCCGGAGCCGGCCTCCTGACCCTGGAGCCAGGCGGCCAGGTCGAGCTCAGCACAGCTCCAGCGAAGGACCTGAGCGACTGCGTCGCCGCCGCGAGCGGCGACCTCGCCGTCCTGCACGAGGCGTTCGGCGACGCCGGCCTCGTTCTGACCGGTCACGGTATTGATCCGCTCCGCCGCCCGAGCCGGGTGCTCCATCTGCCGCGCTACGCCGCGATGGAGGAGTACTTCGACCGGGACGGCCACTGGGGCAGGCTCATGATGTGCAGCACCGCTTCCGTCCAGGTCTGCGTCGACGCCGGCCTGGAGGACGACGGGACGTCCGGCTACGCCTTCCGCTGGCGGCTGCTGCATGCCCTCGGCCCAGTCCTCGTCGGGGCGTTCGCCAACTCGCCGCTGCGCCGCGGGCAGCCGACCGGCTGGAAGTGCACCCGCCAGTTCGTCTGGTCCCGGCTCGATCCCGGCCGTACCCGGCCGCCCGAAGGGGCCGAGCCGCGGGCCGAGCCGCGCCTGGCAGCCAGCCCGGTGCTTCCGGCGAACGGCACCGGCGATGCCCGCGAGCACTGGGTCAGGTACGCGATGGACGCCGACGTGCTGTGCGTCAGGGCGCCCGACGGCCAGCCGTGGACCGTCCCGGCCGGGCTGACCTTCCGGGACTGGCTGCGCGGCACCGACCAGCCGCGCCCGCCCGGGTTCCAGGGGCAGGCCGGCCCCACCGCCGATGACCTGATCTACCATCTGTCCACGCTGTTCCCGCCGGTCAGGCCACGCGGTCACCTCGAGCTTCGGATGATCGACGCCCAGCCGGGCGATGGCTGGATCGTCCCGGTCGCCGTCGTGGCGGCCCTGACCGACGATCCCGTCGCGGCTGACGCCGCGATGGCCGCGGTCGAGCCGGTCTGGCATCACCTCGACCCGGCCGACTCGCAGATCCCTGAGCCCCGCGCACCCCGGGCCGGCCCGCCCAGGCAGGCCGCCGCCAGCCCGTGGCTCCGCGCAGCCAGGCTCGGCCTGGCCGACCCGGTACTGGCGAGGGCGGCGCAGGAGTGCTTCGAGGCCGCCGATGCCGCCCTCGGCCGGCTTGACGCGCCGCCGCGGGTGCGCCGCGCAGTCGGGGATTTCGCCGAACGCTACGTGCGGCGGGGCCGGTGCCCCGCCGACGACATCCTCGACACCATCGCCCACCTGGAAGGACAGTCATGACCATCGCCGCCGATACCAGCACGCTGCGCGACGAGATCGCGGCCCGGCTGATCACCGCCAGAGCGCGGACCCAGGGGCTGACCGACTGCGTCGACGAGGCCGACCTGATCCGGCAGCACTCTCCGCTGATGTCGCCGCTGGTGTGGGATCTGGCCCACGTCGCCAACCAGGAGGAACTCTGGCTGCTGCGCGGTGTCGGCGGCCGGGACCCGATCCACCCGGAGATCGACCCGCTTTACGACGCGTTCGAGCACCCGCGGGCGAAGCGGCCCGCACTTCCGCTGCTGCCGCCCGCGCAGGCGCGCGGCTACGCCAGTGACGTCCGGGGCCGGGTGCTCGACCTGCTCGAGCGGGTCAGCTTTAGCACCGGCCCGCTGGTCGACCAGGGGTTCGTCTTCGGGATGATCGCTCAGCACGAGCAGCAGCACGACGAGACGATGCTGGCCACCCACCAGCTCAGGCGGGGCAGCCCGGTCCTGACCGCTCCGCCGCCGGGGCCGGCGCCGGCCGATGTGCTCAGGCTGCCGGCCGAGGTGCTGGTGCCCGGCGGGCCGTTCACGATGGGCACCAGCACCGAGCCGTGGGCGCTGGACAACGAGCGACCGGCGCACGATATCGACCTGCTGCCGTTCTGCCTCGACACGACGCCGGTCACCAATGCCGCCTATATCGAGTTCATCGCCGACGGCGGTTACTTCGAGGAGCGGCTGTGGAACCCGGCCGGCTGGGAGCACCGGCATCAGGCCGACCTGACCGCGCCGCTGTTCTGGGAGCAGGGCGGAGCGGGTCAGTGGCTGCGCCGCCGGTTCGGCGTCAGCGAGCCCGTGCCGCCGGCCGAGCCGGTCATGCACGTCTCCTGGTACGAGGCTGACGCTTACGCCCGGTGGGCTGGCCGGCGGCTGCCGACGGAGGCCGAGTGGGAGAAGGCAGCGCGATTCGACCCGGAGTCCGGCCGGTCCCGTCGCTACCCGTGGGGCGACGACGACCCGACGCCAGCGCGGGCCAATCTCGGCCAGCGGCACCTGCAGCCCGCGCCAGCCGGCTCGTACCCAGAAGGCGCCGCGCCGTGCGGGGCCAGGCAGCTGATCGGCGATGTCTGGGAGTGGACGGCCAGCGACTTCCTGCCGTACCCGGGTTTCGCCTCCTACCCGTACAAGGAGTACTCGGAGGTCTTCTTCGGCCCGGACTACAAGGTCCTGCGCGGCGGAGCCTTCTCCGCCGACCCGGTGGCCTGCCGCGGCACGTTCAGGAACTGGGACTACCCGATCAGGCGGCAGATCTTCGCCGGCTTCCGCACGGCCCGCGACGCGGATCTCGTCTGATGTGCCGGCACTTCGCTTACCTCGGCGACCACGTCAGCATCAGGTCCGTCCTGATGGACCCGCCGCACAGCCT
>JADGPC010000204.1 GCA_017882645.1 Streptosporangiales bacterium
ATCCCCCGCTGCGGTCTGCCGGCGGCCAGGCTGGCCGGATCCGCCAACCTCGGCGGCTTCGCCTACCAGGCCCCGGCCCGCGCGGCGGCTTGCTACCCGGTGGCCGGCCACCCGTCGCTCGTGCGGTACCGGGCCAGGGGGCGGACGGTCACCATCCTCGGCAGCGGCGCGGCGCTGACGAACGGCAAGCTGGCCGCGAATGGCAACGCGGCGCTGGCACTCAACCTGCTGACCGCGCACCGCCGGATCGTCTGGCTGACCCCCGAGCCAGCGCTCCGGCCGGCCTCGGCACCGCCTGGCGGCCGTCCGGTCACCTCGGGGCATGCCGCGCCCAGCCTGATCCCCTGGCAGGCCTGGCTGCTCGTCATCCAGCTCGGCATCGCGGTGATGCTGCTCGCCCTCTGGCGCGGACGCCGGCTCGGCCCGCTGATCAGCGAGCCGCTGCCGGTGATCGTCCGCGCCTCAGAGACCGTCGAAGGGCACGCCAGGCTTTATCAGTCACGCCGCGCCCGGGACCGGGCCGCGGCGGCACTGCGCGACGCCATGCTCAGCCGCGTGCTCCCCGTCCTCGGACTCGTCAGGGATTCGCCGGCGGCCGCCGTCACCGGCGCGCTCGCGGCCCGGTCACGGCTGGGCCAGCCGGTGATCTCCAGCATCATCTACGGTCCGGCGCCCGCCACCGATGCCGATCTGGTGCGCCTCGCCCGTAGTCTTGACGAACTTGAAAGGCAGGTACGTTCGCAGTGATCGCCGACGACCCGGCATCCGCCGGTCCCGTGCCATTCGCCCCTGGGCCATCGAACACTGGGCCATTCGATACTGGCGGTCCGCGGACGGCGCTCGGTCAGGTGCGGGCCGAGGTCGCCAAGGCCGTCGTCGGCCAGGACTCGGTCGTCAGCGGGCTGCTGATCGCCCTGATCTGCGAGGGGCACGTGCTGCTCGAGGGCGTTCCCGGCGTCGCCAAGACCCTGCTGATCCGCGCGCTGGCCAGCTCGCTGTCGCTGGCGGGCAAGCGGCTCCAGTTCACGCCCGACCTGATGCCGGGCGACGTGACCGGCTCGCTGATCTACGACGCGCGCACGGCACGGTTCGAGTTCCGCGCCGGGCCGGTCTTCACGAACCTTCTGCTGGCCGACGAGATCAACCGCACACCGCCCAAGACGCAGGCCGCGCTGCTCGAGGCGATGGAGGAACGCCAGGTCTCGGTGGAGGGCGATCCGCGCCCGCTGCCCGCGCCGTTCCTGGTGGCGGCGACCCAGAACCCGGTCGAGTACGAGGGCACCTACCCGCTGCCCGAAGCCCAGCTCGACCGGTTCATGCTCAAGCTGACCGTGCCGCTGCCCGAGCGAGCTGACGAGATCTCGATCCTGGACCGGCATGCCGCCGGCTTCGACCCGCGCGACCTGGCCGCGGCCGGGATCAGCCGGGTGGCCGGGCCCGCCGATCTGGTGGCGGCCAGGGACGAGGCACGCAAGGTCCACCTGACGGCCGAGGTGACCGGCTATATCGTGGACATCTGCCGCGCGACCAGGATCTCGCCGTCGCTGCGGCTGGGCGTCTCGCCCCGCGGCGCGACCGCGCTGCTGGCCACCAGCCGTGCCTGGGCCTGGCTGTCCGGCCGGGACTACGTCACGCCGGACGACGTGAAGGCGCTCGCCGGGCCGACCCTGCGGCACCGGATCCAGCTCCGGCCGGAGGTCGAGCTGGACGGCGCCACCGCGGACGGCGTGCTGCAGGGCCTGCTCGCGGCCGTCCCCGTCCCGCGATGACGCTGACCGGCCGCGCGGCACTGCTGGCGCTGACCGGGGCGCTGGTCGTGGCCGTCCTCGGGACCGGGATCGCCCTGCTGGCGGTCAACGCCGTCATCGTCCTGGCCCTCGGCGGCGACGTGATCCTGGCCGCGAGCGTCCGGCAGCTGCAGGTCAGCCGGTCGGGCGACGCCCAGATTCACCTCGGCCAGCCGGGAACGGCGACGGTGACCGTGGTCAATCCCGGCCGGCGCCGGCTGCGCGGAGTCGTCAGGGACGGCTGGCAGCCCAGTGCCGGAGCAAGGCCGGGCCGGACGCGGATCGACGTGGCGGGCGGAGGCCGGGCCAGACTGACCACCACCCTGACCCCGCAGCGGCGCGGCGACTTCAGCGCGCGGCTGGTCACCGTCCGCTCGCTCGGCCCGCTCGGCCTGGCCGGCCGGCAGCGCAGCGTTCCCGCGCCGCTGACCGTCCGGGTGCTGCCGCCGTTCCTGTCCCGCAAGCATCTTCCCGAGAAGCTGGCCACGCTCCGCGAACTCGACGGGCAGCACAAGTCGATGATCCGCGGGCAGGGCAGCGAGTTCGACTCGCTCCGCGCCTACGTGCTCGGCGACGATGTCCGGTCGATCGACTGGCGGTCATCGGCGCGCCGCGCGGATGTCGTCGTGCGGACCTGGCGGCCGGAGCGGGACCGCCGGATCGTCATCGTGCTCGACACCGGCCGCACGTCCGCCGGCCGGGTCGGCGGCATCCCGCGGCTTGACGCCTCGATGGACGCCGCGCTGCTGCTCGCCGCGCTGGCCACGCGCGCGGGCGACCGGGTCGACCTGATCGCCGCGGACCGGCGGGTGCGGGCCAGGGTGGTCGGCGCGGGGCGCGGGGCGGTGCTGGCCTCGTTCACGAGCGAGCTGGCGCTGCTCGAGCCCGACCTCGTCGAGTCCGACATCGCGCTGATGACCGCCGCCGTGCTCAGCATCGCCAGGCAGCGCTGCCTGGTGGTGCTGCTGACCGACCTCAATCCGGCCGCGATCGAGCAGGGCCTGCTGCCGCATGTCCACCTGCTGTCGTCCAAGCACCAGGTGCTGCTCGCCGCCGTAGCCGACCCGAGGGTGGCGGAGATGGCCGCGGGCCGGGGTGACGCCGCGGCCGTCTACGAGGCCGCCGCCGCCGTCACGGCCCAGGCGGGCCGGACGCACATCGGCGCGCTGCTGCGCCGCAACGGGGTCGAGGTGGTCGACGCTCCGCCCGACCGGCTGCCGCCCGCGCTGGCCGACGCTTACCTGAGCCTGAAGGCCGCCGGCCGCCTCTAGCCGGCGACGGGAAGCTCGTCCGGGACCTCGACGATGTCGCCGACCTCCCCGGCGGCCACCGCCCGGCGGCCGAGGACGATGACGTACGTCAGGAACCCCGCCTCCGCGAGCACGCCGATACCGATCCTGGCCCAGGCCGACAGCGGCGACGGGGTGACGAACGCCTCGATCAGCCCCGACACCGCCAGCACGAAGACCAGGCCGATGGCGACCGTGACCAGGGCGCGGCCTTCCTCCGCCAGTGCCCTGACCCGCGGCCGGCGCCCTGGATCTATCACCGCCCAGCCCAGTCGCAGACCGACTCCCGCGGCCAGGAAGACCGCGCTGAGCTCCAGGATCCCGTGCGGCAGGATCAGGCTCCAGAACTCCCCCGACTTGCCGTACGCCGTCATCAGCCCGCCGACGATGCCGACGTTGGCCGCGTTCTCGAACAAGACGAACAGCACGGGGATGCCGAGCAGGACGCCGAAGATGATCGTCTCGGCGGCGACTACCGCGTTGTTCGTCCACACCATGGCGGCGAACGAACGGCCGTCATAGGCCGAGTAGTAGTGCCGGAATTGATGGTGAACAAGATTCGCGGCGGCCGATCGTGACAGCAGGCTCGACGCGAGCGCCGGCGACCCGGCGACGCGGCACCCGATCAGGACGGCGACCAGCGCGGAGCCTGCCGCGCAGCCCAGCCACCACCACCGGGCCCGGTAGGCGGCGGCGGGAAAGGAGATGGCGGCGAACCGGCCGACGGCACGCCAGCCCGCCGAGGGCGCTCCGCTGACAGCCGCCCTGGACCTGGCCAGCTGGCCGGAGAGCCTCGCGGCCAGCGCCGGGTCGAGGCCGCCGGCCTGCAGCGCCGACAGCTGGGTCGCGGTCTGCTGGTAGAGCCGGACCAGTTCGTCGATCTCGTCGCCGTTGAGCTGGCGGCGGCGGCTGGTCAGCTGGTCGAGCCTGGCCCAGCCGGCCCGGTGCTCGGCGACGAAGACGTCCAGATCCACGGCTGGAGACTACAGCCCGGATCCTGGATAGTCTTGGCCCGGACCGGCAATGCTGACGATGCGGTCTGATCCGGAGGAAACCCAGTGACCGAGGTGGTGACCGGCGAGGCGGTCGTGCTCGACCTAGCCGTCGCCAGGTTCCCGAGCCGGATGCTGGCGCTGATGATCGACATCGCGGTCCAGCTCCCGGTCCTGATCTTCCTGGCGATCGTGGTCTCGTCAGGCAGCCACGTCAATTCCGCCTCGGGTGCGGCGATCTACGTGGCCGGGCTCATGTTCGTGGTGATCGGCTACCCGGTGATCTTCGAG
>JADGPC010000019.1 GCA_017882645.1 Streptosporangiales bacterium
ATGGTGTCGCGGAGGGCCATGAACATGCTCCTAGTCGTGCGGAACGGTGCTGCCGGACCTCGGGCTGCCGGGCCTGGGCCTGCCGTCCGCTGGCTAACTGGCTTACATGCAGATGGGCGGTCCATCCTGTGCCGTCCCGTTCCACGCCGGAACGGGCTCGGCGTGCCCGGCCGGGTTGCGGCCCGGTGACCGGCCGAGTCAGGCCGGCCAGTAGGAGCAGCGCGCGCCGGTATGCACGGTCTGGCGCAGGTGCGCGCCGACGACCGCATCGGCTTCCTCGATCCGGACGAGCGCACGGCGGATAGCCTTGCCCACCGCGACGCGGGCGCGTTCGGCGTCGTCGGGAAACGACCGGACGCGCCCGCTCAGTCCCGCGGCGCTGGCCAGCTGCGCGGCGAGCCACTCGCGTTCGCCGCGGGCCCGCTCGGCCCGGTCGTGCGCGGCTGCCGTTTCCAGCTCGGCCATCTCGGCGTCCAGTTGCGCCAGGCGGCCGCGGTACTCGGCGATGGCCTGATGGTCCAGGACCGGCTGGGCCCCGAGGCCGGCGGCCGGGCTGCCCAGCGTCGGACTGCCCAGCGTCGGACTGCCCAGCACGGCGAGCCCTTTCACGAGATCGGCGGCCGGTATCTGCTGGCGCGGATTGGCGATCAGGACGGCGAGGTGAAGCATGCCGATGCTGTCCTCGACCAGCACGGTCCGGTCCGCCACGGCGAGCCGCCACTTCCGCCCGACCCGGTCGCACGCCGCGAACCGGCGGCCCCGGCTCGCCCGGTCGCGGCTCGCCCGGTCGCCGGTCGCCCGGTCGCGGCTCGCCCGGTCGCCGCTAGCCTCGCCGCCGCTAGCAGGGCCGCGGCCGTCCGGGCCGGGGATGCCCAGCGCGCGTGACTCGCTCGCGGCTGCGTCCAGCTCCCGCCCGGCGGCCTCGTCGTCGCCGGGATGCCCGCGAAGCTGGTGCGCCCGCGCCAGCCGCTGCCTGGACGAGACCACCGCGGGCCAGTGCGCGAGCGCGAGATTGTGCTGGACGGCCGCGCGCAGGTGGTCAACGGCCCGGTCGAGCTGCCCCGCGGTCAGCGCGGCGATCCCGAGGGCCTGCTGAGCCGAGCCGAAGCAGGTGACTCCGAGGCTGCCGACCATCGGCAGCTGCGCATACGGGCGGAGCAGCTCGTACGCCTCGGCGGCGATGTCGGCATCCTCGACCAGGTACCCCGCCTCCACGACGCCGTTCATCGTCACCAGCCAGCTGCTGGACCGCGGCAGCCGGGCGAGGTCGCTGCCGCGCAGCACCGCCAGGCAGCTGGCCGCCGTGCGCGCGTCGCCACCCAGGGCCGCGGCGACCGCGAGCCCGGCGACGGCCGAGTTGTCCACGGCGCTGAGCGCGGGGGAGCGGACCCGCTCGGTCAGCATCGGCAGCAGCTCGACCAGGCGGCCCTGGTACCAGCGGATGGTCGCCAGCTGAGCGCCGGGCCACCACTGGGCGTCGATATCGCCCGCCGCCACGCCGTTCTTGGCGCAGATGCTGGCCAGCGACTCGGCCTCGTCGAGGTCGCCCGCCCGGATCGCGAGCATGACCTCGATGGCGCTGACGACGAAGCCGACCGCCGGATGGTCATTCTGGTCGAGGTGATCGCGCAGTTCGCCCAGGAACCGGCCGGCGTGCGGATCCCCCGCCGAGTAGGAGTCGACCGTCTGCCACATCAGGCCCATCAGCTGGTCGCTCCGGCGCTCGGTGCGGAAGCTCGCCTTGATCAGCTCGACGGCCAGCTCGCGGCGCAGGGTGACGTGGTCCGGGCCGAGCAGGCAGTGGTGGGCCAGGCTCAGCGCCTCGGCCAGCGGCACGGAATCGCTGGCCGCCCTGGCCTGGTCGAGTACCGCCAGGATGCCCGCGGTCTCGCCCTGGCGGTAATCGGCTTCGCCGGCCAGCCTGGCCCGGATGCGAAGCGCGATGCAGGAGTGCTCGTCGAGCAGCGACAGGGCCTGCTGCAGCCGCGCCTCGAGCATGACCGAGCCGGTCACGGTGCGGCGCTCGCTCACCCAGAGCCCGGCCAGGCCCAGGGCGGCCACGGCCATCGCCGGCACGTCACCCGCGAGATCGGCCAGCTGGTACGCCCGCTCGAAGCTCTGCCGGCTGGCTCGCAGATCGCCGTCGGTGTTCAGCGCGCGGTCGCCGTCCGCCAGCGCGGCGTGCAGCTCATCGGGCAGCGGCTCGGACGGGAACTCACCGGGCGCGAACTCATCAGGCGGGCGGGCGGCCGACTGCCGCCGACTCGCGGCATCCTGATCGGCCTCGCTCGTCATGCCCCCAAATGTATTAGCGGCGGATCTGTCCCGTCGAGGGGAGAACCCGTGCTTCGGCCAGACTGGTAACACGATGACAGTCGATCGGGCAGGCGGTAGCGGTGAGCAGCACACGTTCGCAGGTCGTGAAGGCAATGGTGGTGATCCGGCGGCCGCGGGACGGCGCGCTGCTGGTGTCCGGGCACGACGATACGGCTCTGGCTCCGTTTCACCGGCCGCTCGGCGGTCACGTGGAGTTCGGCGAGTACGCCGAGGCGACCGTGCATCGCGAGTTCGCCGAGGAGATCGGCCAGGCCCTGACCGACGTCGTGCTGCTCGGCGTGGTGGAGAACATATTCGATTGGCAGGGCGCCACCGCGCACGAGATCGTGTTCGTCTACGCGGCCGCGTTCCGTGACCCGGCCGCCTATGAGATCGCCGAGCAGTGCATCCTCGACGAGACGGACGGCGCGAACCGCGTGGTGTGGCGTTCGCCGGCCGCGACCAGCCCGCCCTTGTACCCCGACGGGATCGCGAGACTTGTGCACGAGGCCGCCCAGGCAGGGCTGATCCCGGGTTAGTCAAGCGCTTGACTTGAGGCATCGAGCGGATGTAGCGTCCGCGTAACGGCCGGAATCAGCGTGCTCAGCTGGTCGCCGGGCGGGACAGGGATGGCGCTCGGGAGAGGCCGCGGATGAGGGTCTTCTTCGTCTCGGACATTCACGGCTCGGAGACGTGCTTCCGCAAGCTGGTCACCGCCGGGAAGTTCTACGGGGCCGACCTGCTGATCATGGGCGGCGACCTGGCCGGCAAGGAACTGGTCCCCGTTGTCGAGCATGCAGGCTCATGGACGGCGCGATTCCGCGCTACCGAGTTCACCGGGCGGCGGGTGTTCCTGCGCGCCGTCGATGTCTTCCATATCGACAGCGGCCTGGTGCGGCATGAGTCCTCCTGGTACGGCGACGGCTGGCTGCGGCAGCGACTGGGCGAGCAGGCAGGGCAGCCTGACCTGATCCCGCCGTCGCTGCCGGTGACCCCGCCGCTCGGCGCCTCGGGGATGCGGTTCCGTTGACCGCGCGGATTGACTGGGTGCGCGACAGCTGCCGGCTGCTGTCGGGGATCTCGGCGGAGTTCGCCAGGACCCGCCCGTTCGACGGGCTGACGATCGGCACCGGGATACACCTGGAGCCGAAGACCGTGGCCCTCATCCTGACCCTGGCCAGCGGCGGGGCGCGGATGATCTCGACCGGCAACCTGTCAAGCACGCAGGCCGAGACGGTCGGCTACCTGCGCCACCGGTGCGTGCAGGTGATCGGCGAGACCACCACGGACCGGGCGCGGCATGCGGCCGACCTGCGCGAGGTGATCGGCGAGAAACCCGGCCTGCTCCTGGACAACGGCGGTGACCTGTTCCTCGGCTACCTCAGCGATCCCTACCCGGGGCTGCTCGGCGGCACCGAGGAGACGACCTCGGGCCGGACGCGGCTCAGGCCGCTGGCCGGCCGGCTGGACGTGCCGGTGCTGGTCATCAACGACAGCCCGATCAAGCAGTTCGCCGAGAACCGGCACGCCGTCGGGCTGAGCGTGCTCGAGTCATACCTGCGGATCACTAACCGGATGACCAACGGCCGCCGGGCCGTCGTGTTCGGCTACGGTGCCTGCGGCAAGGGGATCGCCGCCGCGTTCCGCAGCGCGCACGCGCTCGTGGCGGTCATCGAGACCGACCCGGTGGCGCGGCTAGAGGCCTGCCTGGACGGATTCGACGTTCCGGCGCGGGATGATGCGCTGCGCGAGGCCGACATCGTGATCACGGCGACCGGCGCCGACGCGGTCGTTCGGGGCGCGGATCTGGCAGTGCTGCGGGACGACGTGGTGCTGTGCAACGCCGGTCACTTCCCGGTCGAGATTGCCGTGGACGAACTGGAGAGCTCGCCGCTGACCCGGCGCCGCGAGGCCGCGGCTGACGGGATCGCGACCCTGCTGCTGGATGACGGCCGCCGGGTTCACCTCCTCGCCGGCGGTCACATGGTCAACCTGGCTGGTCCCCGGCCGCTCGGGAACTCGATCGAGTCCATGGACCTCGGGTTCGCCTTGCAGGCCCGCTGCCTGGAAGCGATCGCCAATGGCTCGGTCGGCGCCGGTCAGGTCGTCGTGGCCGTGCCGAGGTTCATCGACGAGCGGGTCGCCCGCGCGTTCCTCGACGCTTACGGCACCTCGGTCACGCGGCCCGCGGACGCGTGAGCAGCGAGGTCGGCCGCCGAGCCGGGCTGTGCCTCAGCCGTGGCGCTGGGCCGTGGCGCTGGGCCTTGCTGGGCCGTTGCGATAAGGGGCCGTTGCGATAAAAGGTCAACCAAATTACCCTTGGCACAGCGCGGCGCAGCCCCGCTCACTGACCCCCGGATCGCGAGGTCGCGATGGCAGTTCATGTCCTGGCGGAGTTGCCGTGAGCGCGCCGACGCTGGCCGCGCCGGAGCGGGTGGACGCGGCGGGCACCGCGGACATGACGGAGCTGGCCAGGGTCGCTTGCGGCCGGTACGGGATCTCGCCGGACAGCAGGCTGCACCTCTATCCGCTGACCGAGAACTGGACCTACCGGCTGCAGGCCGGGTCGTCGGCTCCGGTCGTGCTGCGCATCTACCGGCCCGGCGGCCGCTCGCCGGCCGAGATCATGTCGGAGCTCGCGTGGATGAACGCCATCGGAACGGGCGCCCGGTCGCTGGTACCCGCGGTCATCCCCACCCTCACGGGCAGCCAGGTGCTCGAGCTGAGCCGCGCCGCGCCGCTCGCCCCCTGTTACTGCGTGCTGTTCAGCTACGCGGCCGGCCGCGAGCCGGCCGAGGAGGAGCTGGCGGCCTGGTTTCCCGAGCTCGGCGCGATCACGGCGCGACTGCATCAGCACGCCAGGTCGTGGAACCGGCCGCCGTGGTTCCGGCGCCCGCGCTGGGACGTGAGCACGACGCTCGGCGGCCGGCCCCACTGGGGACCGTGGCAGTCGAGCGTGACCGATGCCGAGCAGCTCAGGCAGCTGGAGCGCCTCGCCGAGGTGGTCACGGCGCGACTGCGCGCGTTCGGCGAGGGAGCGGACAGGTTCGGCCTCGTGCATGCCGACCTGCGGCTGGCGAACCTGCTCGTCGAACGGGACCGCATCACGGTCATCGACTTCGAGGACTGCGGCCTCAGCTGGTACCTGTATGACCTCGCTTGCGCGCTCACCTTCAACGAGGACCGCGGTGACGTCCGCGAGCTCGTCGCGCTGTGGGTCGACGGATACCGGCAGGTCGAGCGGCTATCGGCCGAAGACGAGAAGGAGATCGACACGTTCCTCATGCTCCGCCGGCTGATGCTGACCGCTTACGCGGGCCTGCGGCACGACACCGAGCTGGCGGCGGAGATGCGGGCGAGCGGCTATAACGCGCGGACGTGCGCGATCGCCGAGCCGTACCTGAGCCGCTTCGGCTGAGAAACGGCTGCCCGCGCCCGGATGACCTCTGACCGCGACCTGCTGGCGCGGCCGTTGGCATTGGCGTGGGCGGGGAGCTCAGCTAGGATTTGGGCATACCATTTCTCTCGCAGGTGAGGTCCGCCGGTGCCTGGTCCGCGTGACGCCGAGATCACGATCATCGGAGGCGGGGCGGTCGGCGCCGCGGTCGCCTACTTCCTGGCCAGGAACGGCTGGCGTGACATCCAGCTGCTCGAAGGCCGGGGGCTGTGCGAGGCGACTAGCAGCCAGGCGGCCGGCTTCGTCGGCCAGGCCAGGCCGACCGTCGAGCGGGCGCGGCTGACGATGGCAGCCGCCGACGTGTTCCGCCGTTTCGAGGCCGACACCGGCTATCCGACGGACTTCCGCGAATGCGGGGCGGTCCGGCTGGCCCTTTCCGATGCATCGGTCCGCGAGCTGCGGCAGATCGCCGAGACAGCGGAAAGCACCGGCCTGCCGGTCGAGTTCCTGACCGACGCGCGGCTGCGCGGCATCTTCCCCGTGCTCGAGCGCACGGAGGGGGTCAAGGCCGCGCTGTGGTCGCCGACCGACGGCTATCTGCAGCCCAACAGCCTCGTCACCGCCTACGTCAGCGCCGCGCGGGACCTGGGTGTCACGGTCGCCACGCACGCCGCCGTGACCGGCATCGGGGTGCGAGGCGGCGCGATCGAGTCGGTCTCGACCGATGCGGGCAGCTGCCGGACCGATCGGGTGATCATCGCGGCCGGGCCCTGGTCCGCGGCGGTGGCCAGGCTGGTCGGCCTGGAGCTACCGATCGTTCCGGTGCTGCACGAGTACTTCGTCACCGAGCCGGTTCAGGGCTGGCACGCCGGCCTGCCCTGCCTGCGCATCCCCGAGGTCCAGGTCTACGCGCGCGGCGAGAGCGACCGAGTGCTCTGCGGCGGTTTCGAGAACCGCGGGACGAGCATCGATCCGCGCGAGGTGCTGGTGACGTCCAGGCTGGCCGCGCGACCCGACTGGGATGTGCTCGGCGGCTTCGCGGCCAGCCTGAGCGCCTTCGCGCCCGCGGTCGCGGCGGCCGGAGTTGCCGCCACCTTCCAGGGCTGGCCCGCGTTCAGCCCGGACGGCAGGTTCATCGTCGGGCCGGTGAGCGCGATCGGGGGCCTCGCGTTCGCCGCGGCCTGCAACGCCCACGGCGTCTCCGGCTCGGCGGGACTCGCCATCAGCCTGGTCGAGAGCCTGAGCGGCGATCCGTCGGGTTACGTGCGGTCGCTGAGCCCGGACCGGTTCATCCCCAGGACCTGGTCCTGGGAGGACGCGCGCCGGGACGCGCAGGCCGTCTACGAGAACTACTATCCGATGCCGGTCGCCTCCTAACCGCGTCAGATCGCCGGGTGCATGGCCGTCAGGCCGCCGTCGACGTTCAGCGTGATGCCGGTGATGTAGGTCGCCCCGCTGCCGCACAGGAACGAGACGGCGGCCGCGACCTCGGCCGCCTGGCCCACCCGCTTGAGCGGGCTGATCCGGCCCAGCGAGTCCTCGCTGAGCGTGGCGACGAACGGCTCGCTCAGCGGCGTCAGCACCCAGCCAGGGGCGACGGCGTTGACCAGGATGCCGAGCGGGGCGAGCTCGACGGACATCGACTTCGTCAGCGAGATGATCGCCGCCTTGGACGCGTTGTAGTGGGCGAACTCGGCCTCGGACAGCTGCCCGTTGGTTGAGGCGATGTTGACGATCCGGCCGCCCGTGCCCTGGTCGCGCATCGCCCGCGCGGCGGCGCCGCCGATCAGGACGGGGCCGCGGACGTTGATGTCCATCAGCGCGTCCCAGGTATCGGCCGTGAAGTCGACGAACGGCACGGGGCTGTAGACGCCCGCGTTGTTAACGAGGACGTCGATCCGGCCGAGATGCTCGCGGACGGCCGGGACCAGGCGGGCGCAGTCGTCCGCCGAGCCGACGTCGGACCGCAGGCCAAGGACCTTGTCCTGGCGGGTCTGGTCCTGACCGGCGAGCCGGGCTGCCGCTGCGCTGACCTCGCCGGCGTTCCTGGCGCAGATCGCCACGGCGTAGCCGTCCGCGAGCAGTTGCTCAGCGCAGGCGTAGCCGATGCCCTTGCTCCCTCCGGTCACCAGTGCGACCTTGTCCACAGTGCCTCCTCGGGTGCCCTGAATGCGCGTCCGCGCGCTACTGAGAATGAGCGCCGGCGCTGGCCGCGGCGATCAGCGGCTCCAGCGACGGATCCGCCAGCCTGGCCCTGGTCCAGTCCCAGCGTGACGAGGCCTCCTGCCAGTAATCGAAGCCCTCGGCGGGGGAGTCGGTCAGCAGCGCGTTCATGCCGACGAACAGGAGCGACCAGGTGTACTGGGCCGCGATCCCGAACAGGCTGGCCCGCGCGTACTGCACCGGATCGTGCGAGCCGAAGTAGGCGGTGCAGGCCGTCCGGATCTGGTCCGGGTCGTAGTCGCCTTCCATCGCCAGGTCGCCCACGTCGAACATCGGGTCGTTCATCCCGCTGAAGTCGTAGTCGATGATCCGGATCCGGCCGTCGTCCATGATGTTCTTGGCCAGCAGGTCGTTGTTGCTCGGCACGGCAGGCAGCGCGTTGAGCGCGAGGGCGGCCTGGATCCTGCGGATGGTCGGCAGCCAGTCCCTGATGCCCGGCGGGCAGGCCAGCGCATGCTGGTCGATCAGGGCGAGATAGTCGTCGAGGAACTTCCAGATCACCGTGGTATTGCGCATCGGCGGGGCCTTGACGTGCAGATCGCGGATGGCGCGGCCGATGCGCGGGATGTAGTCAGGCCTGGCCAGGTCCGGGGTGTCCAGGGTCCGTCCGTCGATGTACTCGAGCACGAGCGCGGGTATGTCCGGCAGTGACTGGACGACCCGGGCGCCGACACCCGACGCGCCCGCGGCGACCGTGTTCGCGATCAGGTCGCCGATCGGGATCATCAGCCCGAAGTCATCCATCTCCTGGGTGAGGAACTTGACCACGTACCGGTCGCCGCCGTCTGCGCTGACCGCGTAGGTGACGTGCGCCAGGCCGCCGAACAGCTGACGCCACTCAAGCCGCCGGCCGCGCAGCAGGCCGGCCGCCGCCGCGACCTGCGCCATCTGGCTGGCGAATCGCCGGTCCGCGGCGCTGGCCACGGGCTGGCTCGCCGCTGCGGTCCCGGGATCGCTCGCTGCGGTCACGTCAGGGCTCAGGGTCGTACTGGTCGATGGCCAGCGGGTGGTCGTGGATCCGCCTGGACCGGAACGCGTAGAACACCACGCCGACCAGCAGCGGCAGGCCGATGATCAGCCAGGCCATCGGGGCATTCTTGAGGAAGAAGCCGCCGGACGTGCCAGAGATCTGGTTGTAGGTGGGGTTGGTAGCCGGGCGCGGCCACAGCAGGTCGAGTGCGGTCAGCCCGGTGCCGACGACCGCGACGATGTTCACCGCGATGCCCCAGCGCCCGAGCGAGAACTGGCCCTTGACCTTCGGCCAGCCCCGGAAGCGGTAGATCAGGGTGACGCTCATGATCAGGAAGTACGCCAGGTACATCGCAGCGGTCGCGCCGCCGACGATCGAGGAGGTCTTGGTGGTGAACACGAAGACCGGGACTAGGGACAGCACGCCGAGCAGCAGGACCGCGGCCCACGGCGCACCGTCCTTTAGTGTCTTGGACCACGTGGCCGAGAAGGGCAGCTGCCCGTCCCTGGCCATGCCGTAGATGTGCCGGACCGCGCCGGTGAACATGACGTTGGTGGCGACGATCAGCCCGATGGAGACAACGACGAGGAAGAGCTTGAAGACACCGACGGGCAGGTGCGCGGTGATCGCGTTCTCGGCGGGCACCCCGCCCAGCATCGCGGCCTTCATGTCGGGGATCGACGGCGTCAGGCAGACCAGGAACAAGAAGCCCGCGACGATCGCGAACAGGTAGGCGCCGATCACGGCACGCGGTGCGTTGCGCCCGGCGTCGACGGTCTCCTCGCCCAGCGTGCCGCCATTCTCGAACGTGTACAGAACCCAGAGCGCGTTGAACACCCCGGCACCGATGAACAGCGGGAAGACGTTCTTGAGGCCGCTGAGCATCTGGACGGTCGCGGCGCCCGAGCTCGTTGTCGTCACGGTTGCGGTCTGGGTCAGGTTGCCGAAGTGCTTGGCGCCCAGGATGAAGGTCACGAGGCACACGATCGTAACGACCGTCAGCTCAAGCCCCATCGCCCATTCGGTAATGCGGCCGAGAGTGCCGATGCGGGCGACATTCCACACCACCGCGATGACCGCGGCGATGACGATGATGACCGCGTCGGTCGTGAAGCTGGGCGCCAGGTTGAACAGCGGATGGATCAGCACCGTCAGGCTCGCGTAATAGGCGGTCATCAAGGGGAACAGCGCGCCGGCGTAGACCCAGCCCATCCACCAGCCCACCCGCTTGCCGGCCAGGATCGTCGGCCACTGGTACATGCTGCCGGCGAACGGGTATTTGGACGCGAGCTCGGCGATAACCAGGACCATCGCGCCGACGCTGACGGCGACCAGCGGCCAGCCCCAGAACTCGGCGCCGCCGACGCTGGACATAGAGAACCCGTACAAAGAGAAGAGCCCGGCGAACACGCCGACGCCCGCGAAGGTGAGCGCGCCGTTGGTGAGGGCCGTCAGGACTCTGGTGAGCTTGCCGGCGGCAGTGAACTGCTGTGAGGTCTCGACAGCTCCCATCCGCTGAACCGTCCCTTCTCTCGATTGGGTGGTCCATTTGATGGATCAGCAGGACTTTTGGCGCACTGTAACGTAGCCCCACGAGGTCTGACAAGACCCCGCAGGCAGGATGGTCTCAGGGTGCACCGCGGCTAGCGCGGCAGGTCGTGCCGCGGTTACGCTGACGGTCGATATGGTGCGCCCAAATGGCGACAGTCAGGCCGGGTCCCCGAGGCTCGGGGCGGCCGGGCGGCGGGCGCGTGCGGTACCAGCGGAAGGCCGACCAATGCCCACCAATGACCTCCCGCAGCGAGCGCAGGTCGTCATCGTCGGCGGCGGTGCCGTCGGCTGCAGCGTCGCCTACCACCTGGCCAAGCTCGGCTGGACCGACGTGGTGCTGATCGAGCAGGGACAGCTGTCCTGCGGGACGACCTGGCACGCGGCCGGTGTCGTCGGCCAGCTCCGGACGCATCCGTCCCTGACCAGGCTGATGATCTACAGCAGCAGGCTGTACGAGGGCCTGGAGGCGGAGGTCGGTCTCGGCACCGGATGGAACCCGTGCGGCGCGCTCTGGGTCGCGGCCTCCGCCGACCGGATGACGCAGCTGCGCAGGACCGTCGACCTGGCGCGCGCACAGGGTCTGGAGGCGCATGACATCTCGGTGGCCGAGGCGGGGGCGAGGTGGCCGCTGATGCGAACCGAGGACCTGGTCGGCGCGATCTGGCTGCCGAACGACGCCAAGGCCAACCCCGCCGACCTGACCCAGGCGCTGGCGAGAGGCGCCAGGCGCCTGGGGGTGCGGATTGCGGAGCGAACAAAGGCTCTCGGCTGGGTCGTCGACTGCGGCCGGGTCACGTCCGTGGCCACCGACCGCGGCGACATCGAGTGCGAGTACGTGGTCAACTGCGGCGGGCAGTGGGCCAAGGCTCTCGGCGGGCAGGTCGGGGTGACCGTCCCCTTGCAGCCGGCCGAGCACTACTACATCGTCACGGAACCGATCGGCGGGCTGGACAAGGCCGCGCCCACGCTGCGCGACCCTGACGGGTATACCTACTTCAAGGAGGAAGTCCGCGGGCTGCTGATGGGCGGCTTCGAGCCGGACGCCAAGCCGTGGGTCGCCTCCGACGAGATTCCCGAGCCGTTCGAGTTCCAGCTGCTGCCTGAGGACTGGGACCAGTTCGACATCCTGATGCGCAACGCCGTGCACCGGGTGCCCGCCATGGAGAGCGCAGGGGTCAAGAAGTTCTACAACGGGCCCGAGAGCTTCACGCCGGACCACAACTTCATCATGGGCCTGGCGCCCGAGCTCGATAACTACTTCGTGCTGGCCGGCTTCAACTCCTCGGGCATCGCGTTCGCCGGCGGGGCGGGCCACGCCCTCGCCCAGTGGATCGTCGCCGGGGAGCCCGACCTCGATCTCAGCCCGGTCGACATCCGCCGGTTCGCGCCCATGCAGGGCAACAAGCGATGGCTGCGCGAGCGGGTCAAGGAAATTGTTGGCCTGCACTTCGCGATGGCCTGGCCGAACCGCGAGCCGCAGAGCGCCCGCGGTATTCGCCGATCCCCGGTGCATCACCTGCTTGAGGCGCACGGGGCGTGCTTCGGGACCAGGATGGGCTGGGAACGGGCGAACTGGTTCGCCCCGGCCGGCACGAAGCCGGTCGTGGAGTACGGCTGGGGACGGCAGAACTGGTTCGGCCACAGCGCGGCCGAGCACCTGGCGGCGCGCGAGGGCGTCGCGCTCTTCGATCAGACCTCGTTCGCCAAGATCGCGGTCCGCGGCGCCGACGCGGAGGCCGCCCTGCAGTTCCTGTGCTCCAACGACGTCGCGGTCCAGCCGGGCCGCACGGTCTACACGGCGCTGCTGAACGAACGCGGCGGCTACGAGGCCGACGTGACCGTGACCCGCGTCCGGTGGAACGAGTACCTGCTGGTGACCAGCAGCGCCCAGGGGGTGCACGACCTTGACCTGCTGCGCCGGGGGGGTCCTGCCGGCCTGCGGGTCGAGTTCTTCGATGTCACCTCGTCCTACGCGGTGCTGTCGGTGATGGGCCCGCAGTCCCGGGCGCTGCTCGGCGGCCTGTCCGGTGACGACTTCTCCGCGGCGGCGTTCCCGTTCGGCCACAGCCGCGAGGTCGACCTTGGCGGCCTGACCGTCCGCGCCACCCGGCTGACCTACGTGGGCGAGCTGGGGTGGGAGCTGTACATTCCGAGCGAGTTGGCGGTGGCCGCGTTCGAGCGGCTGACCGATCCCGGCAATCCGATCAGGCCGACGCTGGCCGGCTACTACGCGATCGAGTCCCTGCGGCTGGAGAAGGGGTACCGCGCTTTCGGCCGGGAGCTCGGCCCGGACACCTCGCCGCTCGAGGCCGGCCTCACGTTCGCCTGCAAGCTGGACACGGATATCGCCTTCCGCGGCCGCGAGGCAGTGGAGCGGCTTCAGGCCGAAGGCGTCGCCCGCCGCCTGGTGAGCCTGGTGGTCTCCGATCCTGATGCCTACGCGTGGGGCGGCGAGCTGCTGCTGCGAGATGGCGAGCCAGCTGGGTTCGCCAGCTCGGCCGCCTACGGTCACACGGTCGGCCGGACGGCGCTGCTCGGCTATATCGAGCGGCGTGACGGCGGCAAGGCCGACCGTGACTGGCTGGGCCGGGGTACCTATCAGGTCGCCATCGGCGGCGAGCGCTACGACGCCAGCGTGTCCCTGCGTCCTCCCTACGATCCGGCCGGGGCCCGGATCCGGGCCTGACTATGGGGCCGGGGCAGGCTGGCTCATCTGGAACTCTGCACCTCGCCATGGGCCCAGGCGATGACCGTCGTGCGGTCGCCGACAAACAGGTCGGTCGAGTACTCGACCGGCTTGTCGTCGAGGTCGAACGCGACCCGCTCGATGGCCATCAGCGGGTCGCCGACCTTGATGCCGAGCAGCTCCGACTGCTCATGGTTGGCCAGCACCGCGACCATGCGCTCGATCGCCTTGACGCACGTCACGCCGTACCGGTTGATGAGCAGGTCATAGATGCTGTCGTCGAGTGGCTGGGACAGCAGGTCGGGCGCGAGCGACACCGGGATCCGCGCGGTCTCCAGCGAGATGCGGACCTCGTCAGCCAGGCGGATCCTGACCACCTCGTACACGAGCGTGCTGGCCGGAAGGTGCAGCGCGCCGGCTACGGCCTCGTCGGCCGGCAGCATCCGCGCGGACACCACGTGAGCACCCGGCCGGAAACCCTGAGCACGCAGGTAAGCGGGGATCCCGGCCAGGTAGGTGAAGTCGATATCGACCCGCGGCCGGTTGACGAAGGTGCCGCCGCTGCGTCCCCGGCGGCGGTGCACGGCACCCTCGTGCTCCAGCCGGTCGAGGACCTGGCGTACGGTGGTCCGGCTCACGCCAAGCTGCATGGCGAGCTCGCGCTCGGTAGGCAGCCGTCCGTCCTCGCCCAGCCTGCCGCCGGAGATCAGCTCGTGGATGCGCTGTGCTACCGAGTCGCGAATGGTGCGGGAGTTCTCGATTCTGGTGACCGATCCGGCCTCGGCCTGACGGGCGCTCATAGCGCAACGATAGACGCACGCTGGCCTGAGTCCGCATGTCGTCCCCGTCCCCGGTCACCGCGCTTGCCAGGGAGAATGCCGTGCGGATCCTGCTGACCAACGACGACGGATTCGATGCCGAGGGCATCCTGGCGATCCGTGCGGCGCTGGCCGCCTGGTGCGACAGCGTCGTGACCATTGCCCCGGACGAAGATTGCAGCGGTTTCGCGCGCAAGTGCACGTACTCCAGGCCGGTCGTGGTGACTCGCGTCTCGGCCGGCCCGCACCCCGTCTACCGCTGCGACGGCACGCCGACCGACTGCGTGCGGGTCGGGCTGCTCGGCGGCCTGGCCGCCGCTGCCGACCTCGTCGTCAGCGGCATCAATCACGGCGCGAACCTCGCCGATGACGTCACCTATTCGGGCACGGTAGGCGCGGGCCTGGAGGCTGCCATTCTCGGCACGCCAGCGATCTGCCTGTCACAGCAGACGCCGACCGGCTCCTTCTCGGTCAACTATCAGGAGGATCTGGGAAGCGCCGGGCTGGCCTACGACTTCGGTTTCGCGGCCGCGCACGGCGCCGCGCTCGCCCGGTCGGTGATCGGAGCCAGGCCCGCCGAGCCGGTGGTGCTCAGCGTCAACTATCCCGCCCGCCGGAGCGGTGCCGGCCGCCCCAGCGTGCTCACCAGGGCGGGCCGACGTGACTACCCGAGGGCGGTCGAGACCGGTCCGGCCGACGCCGACGTGTACCGGATGTACCTGTTCGGAGAGCCGGACGAGGTCATCCCCGAATCCGACGCGTCATTCGGCACCGACATCGGTGCCTTGCGGGCCGGCTACGTCTCGCTGACTCCGCTGTCGTTTGCTGTCGAGCTCGGTGACCTGTCCCCCGGCTTCCAGGCCTTCATCGCCCGCCTGAGCGAGACCTTTCCGGTCGGCTAACGCCTGACCCGTGGACTCGCGGACGACCAGGGACGTTCTCAGTACCCTGCTCTTCGGCGGTCGGCCGGTGGCGACGTAGTCCTGGAGCAGCTCGGCCGCTGTCTCGCCGAGCTCCCTGGCCGACAGGTTCACGGTCGTCAGCGGCGGGGCAGTGAACTCGGAGTACGGCAGGTCGTCGAAGCCCACCAGCGACAGCTCGCCGGGAACCGGCACGCCCAGGGTTCGGCAGGCGTGCAGCACCCCGTACGCGTACAGGTCGTCGCCGCAGACGACGGCGGTCACGCCCGCCGACTTCCAGTCGGGCCATCTGGCCAGGAAACCGCGGAAGGCCGCCTCCATCGTCAGCTCGTCCAGGACGAGGTCGTCCGCGGCCAGCCCGGCGCCTAGCCGGCGCAATCCGGTTTCCAGCCCCTGCCGGCGATGCTGAAGCGAGGCCTTGTCCCGGCTGACGCCGACATAGGCCACTCGCCGGTGCCCGAGCGCGAGCAGGTAGTCGGCCAGCTCGCTGGCCGCGTGCCGGACATCCAGGTCGATGCTCGGGAAGGACCCGGCCGACCCGTCGGAATCGAGAATCACCGTCGGGCAGGTCGGGACGACCCGTTCGAGCAGCCTGGTTCCCGGGCTGGCCAGGATCAGGCCGGCCAGGTTGCCGGCCAGCGCCCGCTGCACGGTGCTCAGGTCATAGTCCTCGCCGCCGTGCGGCATCAGCACGGTCACCGACAGGGCGCTGTCGAGCTTGCGGGCCAGGCCGTCGAGCACCATGGAGAAGAACGGGTTGGTCGGGTCCGGGCTCACGAAGCCGATGGAGTCGAGCTCTCCCCGCGCCAGCGCGCTGGCGGTCGTGTTGAGCTGGTAGCCGAGCTCGCTCGCCGCGGCCAGGATCCGCTCGCGGGTCTCGGCCGCCACCCGGCCCTGGTCCTTGCCGTTGATGACCAGGGAGACCGTCGACAGCGAGCGGCCCGCTAGCTCGGCCACATCCCGCGCGGTCGCGCGGCGGGAGCGGGCAGGACGGGTCGCCACGACGAGAATTGTGTCATGCTGCCGGCCCGAGGGTTTCCCCTAGATCGGTGGCTCCGGCTGGCGGGCGGATCGCCCCGCCCGCGGCCGGGATCCGCGGGCCGGGCTTCGCGGCTCCGCTGCGTCGTGCCGGGCATGACGGTTATCGGGGTGTTTGCTGGAATAGTGCGGCGATCTCGGGTGCTGGCGGTGGATCACGTCTCTTGCGGCGCGCACGCGCCATTTTTGCGCGGGACATCGTCAACTTATCGACGTGCGGCGCACGCTTTTAACCCGACAGGGAGCGGTTTTGGCGGCTGTGCGGCCGGCTCGGCGCGAGCTAAACACGTCTGAGCGATAAGTGACTTCTCTCATATTCGGCTGTTCCTGGACGTAGGACGCCTGATCAGCGGGTTGTGTAGGGAGGTACTCGGAGCCGCGGGAGCGGCAGGCACCGCTTCCGGGAGAAAGGAGAATTGCTTAGCCCAGACAAAATTGGGACGAGAACTGAATAGGCCATGACCGCGATCGATGAGATAACGCGGGCCATGGCAGTCAAGGTCACGCCTGATATCCGCTAGTCGCTGAAGACCGCGAAGAGCTGAGGGCGGACAGAGGAGGGCAACCTCCGGTGAATATCAAGAAGATCGCAACCGCAACACTCCTGCCAGCCGCTATCACCGGCATCGGCCTGTCGAGCGTGGCAGTCGCCGAGGCCGCGACCGGCCAGGCGGGCGGGCACACCCAGGCTCAGCTCGCCGGGCAGCACAGGCAGCGCGCCGCGCATGGCAAGACCCGCAAGTGGGTCAGCGTGCGGCACGGGGACACCCTGAGCCGGATCGGCGCGGCGCACCACATGTCGTGGCAGGCGATCTACGCTACCCCGCCGAACTTCCGGCGCCTGGCCAGCCCTGACCTCCTGACGGTCGGCCAGCGGCTGCGCATCCCGGCCAACCCGAAGCGGCGCGAGGCCGAGTTCGCGGCCAGGTTCGCTGCCATGCAGCCACGCGTTCCTGTGGCGGCGCAGCAGCCGTCCGCGACGCAGGTCCCCGCGGTGCCGGCCCATGGCAGTCAGTCCCAGGCCGGGACTGGCCAGACGGGAACCGGGCAGGTTCCGGCCAGCCAGGTTCCGGCCAGCCAGGCCCCGGCTGCTCAGGGCACCCAGGCGCCGTCGGCTACCCAGACGTCGCCGGCCGGCGGGACGTCGTCCTTCCAGCAGTGCGTCGCGCTGCACGAGAGCGGCAACAACCCGACCGCATCCTCGTCGGGCCTGTACGGGATCCTGCCGTCTACCTGGTCGTCGCTCGGCTACTCGGGCACGGCCGGCCAGGCCTCCGTGGCCCAGCAGAACGCGGCGTTCAGCAAGCTGTACGCCCAGCAGGGCACGCAGCCGTGGGCGCCGTACGACGGCTGCTGACCTGGCGGCGTAACCAGAAGTAACTGAATCCGGCCCCGGCCAACGGATGATTGCCATCCGGCCGGGGCCGGACGCCTGCCCGACTCCGGCCGCGAGACAGTTCCGCGCCAGCAAAGTCCCGGCTTGCCCGGGACGATCGTGAACGCGCAGTATGGCAACTACCGCCCAGTTATGTCATCCTGCTCGCGACAGACATCGGCAACCTCGCCAGCCCGGCGGCGATTGTGCCCACGGCGGCGTATCGGCGGATGGCGCGGCGCGCGAATATGAGGTGCAGGCATGGCCACGACCGAACTGCCAGCCCCCTCCGAGCCATCCGCCCCCTCCGAGTCTTCGGCCGCCGAGGGCTATATCGAGGTCCCCGGCGGGAGGGTCTGGTACCGGATCGCCGGCGCTGACCGCCCGGGAACGCCGCTGCTGTGCCTGCACGGCGGGCCCGGGATGCCGCACGACTACCTGGAGCCGCTGGCCGACCTCGCCGACACGAGGCCGGTGATCTTCTACGACCAGCTCGGATGCGGTCGGTCGGACCGGCCGGCGGACGACTCGCTGTGGACCGTCGACCGGTTCGTCGAGGAACTGGCCACGGTCAAGCGGGAGCTCGGACTTGACCGCCCGCACCTGTTCGGCAATTCGTGGGGCGGCTGGCTGGCGCTTCAGTTCACGCTCGACCGCAAGCCGGAGCTGGCCAGCCTCGTGCTCAGCAGCTCGCCGCCGAGCGTCGAGCGCTGGATCACGGACTGCGCGCAGCTCCGGGCGGAACTCGACGCGCCGGTCCGGGATGTGCTCGACAGCCACGAGGCGGCGGGTTACTTCGGCTGCCCGGAGTATCAGTGGGCGGTCACGCAGTTCTACCGCAGGCACCTGTGCCGGCAGCATCCCTGGCCTGACTGCCTGGAGCGAACCTTCGCCGGGATGGGCGGCGACGTTTACCTGACGATGTGGGGGCCGAGTGAGTTCGGCCCGGTCAGTGGCCGCCTGCGCGACTGGGATGTCACAGGGCGGCTGCATGAGATCGAGGTGCCGGCGCTCGTCACCGGCGGTCGGCACGACGAGGCGCGGCCTGAGCACCTGGGCGTGCTGGCGGCCGGCATCGACGGCGCCGAGCTGGTGATCTTCGAGGACAGCTCGCACCTGGCCTTCATTGAGGAACGCGCGCGCTACCTGCAGGTCGTCGGTGAGTTCCTGGCGCACGCGGAGTCCCGGTCGCGGATTAGTTAACGCTGGTCTTCCGAGATGTGAGATGCCTCATATCGGCCGGAAACCGGAAGCGCCGCAGACGATCGGGGGGTTGTATCGGGGGTGCTCACGATTCCCCCCGATCTGAGCCGTGACCGCCCGTGAGCAAACCCCGCGGTCATGGCGGCGACGTCACGCCCGACAACTGCTAGTCGCGTCATCCGCAACCCCCCGGGTCGCGGTCCGCGAAGCGCTGAGGGCGGACAGGGCAGGTTTACCCTCCAATGAAGATCAAGAAGATCGCTGTAGCAACGCTCGTGCCGGCGGCTGTCGTCGGCGTCACCGTGTCGAGCTGGGCGGCTGTCCAGGCGGCGACCAGCCAGCCGGACGCTATCGCCGCGGTTCATCATGTGCGTAACGCTCCGGGCCATCCGGTCAGGCAGCACCAGGCCGGGCAGCACAAGGCCGGGCAGCACAAGGCCGGGCAGCACAAGGCTGGGCACGCGGCGCACGGCAGTACTCAGAAAAAGGCCAGCAAGGCGCAGGCGGCTGCCGAGAGCCTGAATCACGCCGGCCATCAGGCGAAGGCCAAGGCTCATCACCGGGCGCACGCTAAGGCCGCGGCCGCTCCGGCGGCTCCGGCGCAGCCAGTCTCGCTGACCTCCGGAATGTCGTCCTTCGAGCAGTGCGTGGCGTGGCGCGAGAGCGGCGACAACCCGACCGCCTCGTCGGCGGGCCTGTTCGGGATCCTGCCGTCGACCTGGGCGTCCCTCGGGTTCACCGGAACGGCCGGCACCTCGTCAGTGGCGCTGCAGAAGGCGGCGTTCGACAAGCTCTACGCGCAGGACGGCACGTCCCCGTGGGCGCCGTACGACGGCTGCTGAGGTACCCGCTCCGGCTCAGGGCAGGCAGCTGCCGCCCTGGGCCGGGGCTAACGCGGGTTGAGTCCTCGGCGGCACGGGGAAACCTCAGCTATGACTGGTTATCCGCCCGAAGGCGAGAGTCAGCCGCCTGTCGCTGGGCAGGGCCCGTTCCCGCCGCCGGGGCAGTTCCCGCCGCAGGGCCAATACCCGCCTCAGGGCCAATACCCGCCGCCGCCTCAGGGGCAGTTCCCGCCGCAGGGGCAGTATCCGCCGCAGAAGGTGCGGCCGGGGCGGGTCTGGTACCTGCTGCCGCTGGCTGTCTTCGTGGCGGGCCTGGTCTGGCTGATCGTCGGCATCACGTCGCTGGCCAGCACGGTCGACGGCTTGCCGCGAGTCCCGCTGCCCGCGGGCGGGACGGTCAACCTGAGCCACAGCGGCGGCTACACGATCTACTACGAAGGCCAGGGAGCTCAGAGCGGGAACATCCCGGCATTCCACATCAACGTCACGCCGGCCTCTCCGGGCGCGGCCGTGTCGAGCCTGACCCGTTACGGGTCGACAGTCACCTACAACATCGGCTCGCACCACGGGCGGGCCGTCCTGACGCTGCAGGTGGCGAAGCCGGGCACGTTCGCGGTGCGACCGGCCGGCGCTCCCAGCGGGGCCGACCTGGCGTTCGGCGGGAGCATCGCGAGCGGGATCGTCGGCATCGTGCTGCCGTCGGTGCCGCTGATCATCCTCGGCATCCTCGGCGCCGTGGTCTTGCTCATCATCCGCATCGTCCGCAAGCGATCATCCCGGCCGCGATACGCCTAACGGCGGACGCCTGGCCGGCTGACAGCCTGGCCGGAAGATGGGGCAGTTGCCCCATGCGCTCGCGGCCGGACTCTCGCCATGCTCAGGAACAGCGGGCGGCTCCGGCTTGCCGCCCGGATGACGCGAGCGGACGAGGAGACGCCATGGCGAGCAAAGCAGTGATCAGCCTGACCACCGGCCTGGAGGACCCCGAGAAGGTGACGGTCGCCTTCCTGGTCGCCGTCGCGGCGGCCGAACAGGGGCGCCCGACCCTGATGTTCTGCACCAAGGAGGCCGTCCGGCTCGCGCTCGACGGCGTCGCGCAGGGCGTGGCCTGCGAGGGATGCCCGGCGCTGGGGGACCTGACGAAGCGGTACGAGGCGGCCGGCGGCCGGTACCTGGTCTGCCCGATCTGCTTCAACGCCAAGCACCTGGACGACGAGGGCCTCGTCGCCAATGCGACACTCGGCGGAACCGTGCCCATGTGGGAGTGGATCGGCGATGAGCCAGCAACAACGTTCAGCTACTGACGGGGCCGCCGCCGAAGGCGGCGCGGCGGGCTCCCCGGCTGCTCCGGTCACGGCGGGCGAGCGCTTCGCGCGGGCACTGGCCGCCAAGGACCGTGCCGCGCTGCGCGCGCTGCTGGCCGACCCGGTCGACTTCCAGGCGCTGACTCCCGGCCGGCACTGGCAGGCGTCGGAGTCCGGCGAGGTCGTCGACGAGATCATCCTCGGCCGCTGGTTCGATCCTGGTGATGACATCCTGCGGCTGGAATCTTTCAGCGAAGGACTTCTTCCCGGCCGCGAGCATGTCAGCTACCTGCTGCGGGTGCGTAATGCCGACGGTGACCACCTGGTCGAGCAGCAGGCGTACTACAACAGCGAGGCCGGGCGGATCACCTGGATGCGGGTCCTGTGCTCGGGGTACCGCAAGCTGCCCGGCTAGGGTTCCGGCTCGCCGATCAGGCCGTGGCTGGCCGCGTACAGGCTGGCCAGAGCGCGGTTCGCGGTGCCGGTCTTGGCATAGATGTGCTCGACATGATGGCCGGCTGTCTTGCGTGAGATAACCAAGCGCTCGGCAATCTCCCGGTTCGACAGCCCGCGGGCCAGCAGCCGGAGCACCTCGACCTCGCGCGGCGTCAGGCTCGCCGGGCCGGCCTGCCGCCGGGTGGTGCGGTGCCCGGCCGCGGACAGGACGGCCGCGGCCGCCTCGGCATCGAGCCGGCCGGCCGTGGCCTCGGCCCGGACCTGGGCCGCGGCCTCGGCGGCGGGGCAGGCCGGGCGGTACGGCCGCGGCTCGGTCCGCGAGTGGTAGAAGTCGGCCGCGGCGAGCAGCCTGCCCTCCGGGCTGATGGCGCCCCCGGCCAGCCCGCGCGGGTAGCCGGAGCCGTCCATCCGCTCGTGGTGCTGGACCGCGATGGCGGCCAGCGGGGCAAGAGCGGGCGAGCAGGCCAGCATGCGCTCGGAGAGGTACGGGTGCAGCCTTACCCGCTCGGTCTCGGCATGACTGAGCGGGCCGGGCTTATCCCAGATGGTGTTCGGCACGCCGAGGCGGCCGAGGTCGTGCACCAGGCCGGCCAGGCGGACCTGGCGGGCGGCTGGGTCGCTGAGGCCGTAGGCGCGCGCCGCATCGCCCGCGAGATCGGCGACTCCGCGCGAGTGGCCGAGCGTGTAGGGCGACTTCACGTCGGTGAAGTCGGCGATCGCCTCGAGGGCGGACTCGAACTGCTCGTCGCCCAGGCGGACGCCGAGGTCCGGCTCGGCGGCCATCACCGCGTGCCAGGTACTGGCGTCGTCGAGGCCTGCGCAGATGGCTTGCGCGTCCGCGGTGAACAGGTCGACGAGGTGCGGATCGAACTGGGTTCCGCGCCGCTGGCGGGCGACCTCGACCGCCGCGTCGGTGCCGCCCGCGCGGTGGAACACCTCGACTACGTCGGCCAGGGTGACCAGCCGTGACGCGACAAGGATCTGCTCGCCGCTGGCGCCCTTCGGCACTCCCTTGCCGTCCCAGCGCTCGAAGGTCTGCTCGACGCTGTCCCGGACCCGCTGGGCCAGGCCGAGCCGGGCGGCCAGCTCGTCGGCCGCGGTCCAGTGGTTGTCCAGCATCGCCTCGGCCGCCTTGCGCCCGTCGCCGAGGAAGGTCAGCCCGAGTCTCGTCCGCTCGGCGAGCGGCCGGCCGGCGCCGAGATGGCGGAGCATGAAGACCGGCTTGGAAGCGGCCGTGGCGAAGTCGGTGCGACGGAAGTCGGTCTTGAGCGCGGTGTCGTCGCCGAACCACTTGGCCTGCTCGTAGGCGTCGACATGGCAGCCGACCCAGGCGACGAGGGCGGAGTAGTAGACGACCTCGCGCTGCGCCTCGTCCAGGCCGAGGCGCTCGGCGAGACGGAGGGCGATGAGAGTCTGGCGCAGGACGTGCTCCATCGGCTGGCCCATGCCGAGGTCCGCGGCCAGCGAGAGGACAGCGAGCAGCTCGGCCAGCGTCACCCGCGGCCGGACCGTCTGCGTCATGACATGACTATAAGCAGCCTGGTTGCCGCCTGGGCCGAGCAGGTTTCGTGTTGCTCGCAGGGGGCACCCGGGCAGGCGGGGAGTAACTACCGGGGATCGCCGGGATCGCCGGGATCGCACGGATGGCGCGGATGGCGCGGATGGCGGAGGACGGGGGGCGGACGGGGTGGCTGTTCTGCTGGGCTCCAACTCCAAGGTCTTTGACCCGATGCGCGCGGCGGGGATCGAGGTCCGCACGTTTCGCGCGTATCGCGATCAGTACAACTTCATCCCGACGGTCTGGCCCGCGAAGGAGAGCGTGCCGGACGCGAGGGTCACGCTGTCGATCAGGCCGGTGCCGGACGACCTGCTGGCGGGCAGGCTGGACGAGCAGCTGAGATCGTTCATCGCGACGGCGCCGCCGGGGGTGAAGCTGTCGGCATGGCATGAGGCGTCGAACCTGGAGGGGTATCCCGACTACGTCACGGACAGCAGCATGTCGGCGGTGCACGAGTACATGCAGGGCCTGTGCCGCGGGTCGAACGTCCGGTACGGGTCCATCATCTGCGCGGTGCCGAGCGAGACCAAGACGTGGATGGGGACCAGCCTGGACTGGTACGGACTGGACATTTACGACTTCGGCGAGGGGCAGTTCCGGGACTGGCACGGCGGGATCAGCAAGAAGAAGCTGTTCGACCGGCTCGAGGACATGCGCCAGACGTGCCGGGAGCTGACCGGGCGGGACGCGCCGGAGATCGATATCTGCGAGACCAATGACCCGCGGGCGGGGCACCGGGGCGAGTGGTTCGCGCTGCTGGCCGAGTGGCTGGCCGGTAACGGCGGCGGGCGGCTGCAGACGTTCTGGAACCCGTCCGGATCGCTGAGCGGGCCGTGGCTGCCCGACGACGAGGAGACCATCGGGGCGCTGCGCTCGCTGGCGAGCGGCTAGGAACAAGGAGTCTGCCGCCCCTTGGGAGACAGCCTCCCCGTTCAAGCGGCTTCCGAACACGTCCGCTAGTTCGAGATGACGTTGCGCGTCTGCAACATCCATGCCCTGCATCATGAGCTGAGCGTGCACGTCAGTCTCGCCTCTGGCCTGGACAATCAGTCCGTTACGCACGATGACTACTGACGGTCCTATTTCACATCCCACGTTCACTGCCGCGCTAAGCCTCGCAACAGGTTGCCCGTCTACCAAAAGGTCGACGGGCTGTTCGAAGGTGACTTCCATCCTGTGGGCGGGCAAGTGAATAATCTCCTCCTGCGCTCCTTCTTCACGTGTTCGGCTCATCGCACTCGTCAAATCAGATCTCTTATTCCAGCCCGTGAGAATCAGTTCGGAAAGGCTTACGTCTAGCGAACGAGCAAGTGTGTCCTTAACCTGCTCCACGAGCAGACGCCGGACCTTGGCGGTCAGGCTGCGACCAATATTCAAACCGCTAAGAACCGGCCCAAGGATGCCGTCAAGCTCACGCGTCCCGACGGCGAGGATAGACCACAGGGCCATCCTTCCTCGATCCGATGGGCCGACCGCGTCGGACACGGCGACGGCCGAAGTGAGAGTCAGGTACGGCTGTATATCAAGGTCGGCTGCGATTGGCACGAGACGCAAGGCCTGTGCCAGTCCAGGTGCGGGCGCGACGTATTTAACCCAAAGTTCCGCGGGATCGATATGCGTGACCGAGTCGGTGGGGTCCGGGGATGAATCCTGATCCTGGGCAGGCAGCAACTCGTGGATTGCCGTCGGCTGCATCCGCAGGATCCGGTACAGGGCAGGGGTCAGGTTCTGGATAAGAACGACCACAGCTAGGACTCGCGGGTCGTAGGCCGGAGTGAACGACTCTGGGTCGACGAGGGAGTGGCTAAGGAGAAGGACGTTGATCATCCGCTTGAGCTGCCGCGGGTCGTCGGGAGCTGCGGTACTCAAAACTTGGCGGCAGGCTCTGAGCTCATATGGCACTCGCGATGTGACGAAATCGTTTATGACAGGTTTGTTGATGGGCGGCAGAGCAAAGGGCAACTGAATGATCTTGTCGAGAAACGACTCTGCCCGCAGGCCGAGCTCGCCATACTCCGCGGCGACTGCCGCCTCGATCGGCTCGCGATCGAGGCCGAGAACGAAGATGCAGTTCTCGAAGTCCAAAAACAGGTGCAGCGCCTCAAGCAGGCGCAGTGCAGTTCGCGGGCGGCAGCGATCGAGATCGTCGATGAGAAAAACGAGGCCTGCCATCCTTCCTGCCCGCAGCATCAAGTACAGACTCGAAGTGCTTGCGGATTTGAGCCTGCTGGGTGCGCCGCTCGTACAAACCCTCGGCAACTTCGTCAAGTACTCGACCCACCCGAAAACCGATAACTGGCACCTGCACCTCGGCTGCCATCGCCCGCCCAATGTTGACCAGAGCCTCCTTCACCCTTTGCTTTCCCAGCTGGCCAAGTTGTTCAGCGGTTTCGTGAAGCAACCCGAGAACGGGAGTCTCGTCAGACTGATGCATCCAGGGATTGAACCAAACCGTGCGCGGCACACGGCCTGACTCCCGAGACAGCTTCAGACTGTCTCGTAGTTGGATCATCAACGATGTCTTTCCGGCTCCCCAAGCGCCGTAAATGGCAATGACAAGAGGCGTGTCGGCATGGGTGATCACGTTTGCGAGGGCTTGAACGTAGGAGCCTCTACCCAGCTCGTCCTTCTGGGCCGGGGCGTCGCCGTGGATTGTGAGCTGAATCGGACCAGGCGTCGCGCTCGTCTCCGAGATGCCGACCGTTGCCGGAGGTACGGCGCCGGGTTGGACTATGAAAGACGGCGCAGAGCCTTCGACGTCACGACGCCAGCGGTTCATCCCAAGCACTCTATGACCACCACCGTGGCGATGTCGGCCCGCTGCTGCCTCGGCTTGTGCTGCCCGCCGCAGGCCAACCGTTGCGAGCGGAAAGGCGACGCGTTGTGCTCGCAAATGGTCGGGCATCGGCTCCCTTTAGACGCGGGCGACGAGGTAGCGGAACACGTTGTCCTGGCGGTAGGTGCCGTCGGGCTGGCGGCTGCCGGCGAACGCACGGGTGAGCGCGCCGCGGACGGCGGGCAGCCCGGTGTTTCGGATGGCCTTCTGGGCCGGGCCCGAGCTGAGCTGGGTCCGCACAGCGGTCGCCAGGTCCGGGTAGATGAGTGGGTTGGGGACGTCGGCGACCGTCAGCGGCGTCAGCCCGGCCCTAGCGGCCAGGTCCTCGAGCCGGCCGTCCTCGCTCCAGGCGACGGCCCCGGGGGCGGCCGGGGGCGCCGGCGGCAGCAGCGGTCCCAGCTCGGCGAACAGGACGCCGCTCTCGCACTTGTCCGGCGGCCCCCAGACCACGAAGCTGACCAGCCCGCCGGGCTTGACGACCTGGCTCACGCCCTTGACCACTGCCACCGCGTCGTCGGCGTACTGGACCGAGTTGAAGGCGGTGACCACGTCGAACGCGTCGCGGGGGAACGGCAGCGGATCCTCCAGATCGCCCGCGACCAGCGTGGCGCCTGGCACTCGTTCTGCCGCGATGTCCAGCAGTGGCTGGGTCACGTCGATGCCGGATACCTCGGCCCCTCGCCGGGCCGCGAGCAGCAGCGCGAAGCCGCCGCCGCAGCCGACGTCGAGCAGTTTCGTGCCCCGGCCGACCTCGGTCGCGTCGAGGACTGCCTCGTAGAACGGGGTGCACATCGGCTCGTTGTAGTCGGACCAGTCACGTGCCCCTGGGCCCCACAGTTCTGCTTCTTCCTTGCCGGTACTCATGGGCTGCGCTCCTTGCGTGGGGATCGGATTGCAGCCAGCGTCCGCCCGCGGCCTGGGGCAGCGCATCGGTGCGATCACGTATCGCGCTACGTATCCGCGCGCCATCGTCGGGGTTTCTCAGGCCGATCAGGGCCGGCCAGGGAGCGCAGTAGTGATTCCTTGATCACGGAAGCGAGTCAGCAGAATCTGCTGACAGCCTTCCGTGATCATGGAAGTGCCCGGCGCGGCGGGGCTGCGTCGGCACGGATTGTGGCGAGCTGGGTTCGCGATCGGGCGCCGGTCTTGCGCAGCAGGCTTTCGACGTGCTTCTCCACGGTCCGGTGCGAGACGGTCAGCTGAGCGGCGATGTCCCGGTTCGACAAGCCGAGCGCCACGAGGTCGAGGATCTCGCGTTCCCGCGGCGTGACGCCCAGCGGCGCCAGCCGGTCCGGGGCCGGTCTCGCGAGCAGGCTGGCACAGCGCTCGGCGAGCGGGTCGAGGCCGGCGGCGGTGAAGGCCTTCGACGCCGATGTGAGCCAGCGCCGGGGATCGCCCCAGCCGTCGGCCAGGGCGGGTTCGGCCACGAGCAGCCGGGCGAGGTCGGACCAGACCGGGAAATGGGCGAGTTCGGCGGCCGCCTGGTCAGCGAGCTCGCCCGCGCGGTCATGGCCCGACGGGGCGCGGTCGGGACCCGGGGGGCGGCGCCCGGCTAGCACGGCCTCGGCGTAGAGGAGCATTCCGCGGTTGGCGCGGTTGACGGTCATGCCGGTTCGCCGGGCGGCGGCAACGGCCTCGGCCGCGTCCGGGTCGGCCTGCGCGGCGAGCAGGACCGGCCACAGGCCGAGGTAAATGCCGGGTCCGGAGTTGGGCAGCGGCTGCAGGTGATCGACGGCGCGCTGGAGCGCGTGGCGGGCGCCCGCGTCGTCGCCGTCCAGCAGCGCGGCTATCCCGCGCGCGCCCCAGACCGACCCCGCGATCTCCGCGTCACCGGGGGCGGCCGCGAGGGCGAGGCTGTTGTAGCGCTCCATCGCCTCGGTGTCCCGGCTGAGCGCGCGGAGTTCGGCTATGAACACCAGGGCAGTGGCGGTGAGCTGGGTCAGGCGCAGCTGCTCGGAGGCGGCAAGGGCAGCGGCCGCGTGCCGTTCGCCGGTGACGGGATCGAACCGGAACAGGCACGCCGCGGCCAGCTGGATGTCCAGGACAGCCGCCGTGCTCAGCGCGCCTAGGTCCTCGGCGGCCAGCCGGGCCTGTTTCAGCCGGTCGACGCCGGCGCTCTCGAACAGCTCGATGGTCCCGAGCTCGTGCAGGGAACGCAGCCGCCACAGCGGCAGGTTCGCCAGTTCCGCGCAGGCCAGGGCGTCCTCGAATGCCGCTCGGGCGGCGTACAGGTCACGGGCGCGATGGCTGCGCCCGACCAGGCCGAGCGCATGACACCGTACGTCGGCGGGGGCCTCGGCCGAGCCAAGGACCAGCTCGGCGAGCTGCTGGACAGCGGCTAGGTCGCGGCGGGCGAGCGCGGTTTCGGCGGCCAGCACGCGCCAGCGCTGTGTTGCTGCCGGGTCCGGGTTCGCGGCTAGCAGCCGCTCGGCCGCGGCAAGGTGGTCGGCGGCGACCGGCCAGCGGGTCGCCTCGACCGCCGCGTGAGCGATCGCGAGATGGATCATGGCCGTCTCGGCGGGCGCGGCTCGCGTGGCTGGCGCCGGAATCCGCAGGGCGGCGGACCCGGCGGTCAGGCACTCGTCGAGTCGTCCGGCCAGCGCCAGAGCCTCGGTCAGCAGCGCGTTCGCGGTGCGCCGCAGGCTGTCGTCGCCGGCCAGGTCCGCGGCGCGCCGGAGCGTGGCGGTCGCGGTGGCGAGTGCTCCCCGGCGGAGCGACTCGCGGCCGGACCCGATCAGCAGCCGGGCGGCCTCGTCGGCGTCCCCGGCCTGCTCGGCCAGGTCGGCGGCCAGATCCCGGTTGGGTTTCAGCATGGCCGGACCGGCTTGCTTGAGTGCGGCCAGCGCCGTGCGGGCTAGTTCCGCCCTCAAGTGAGGCAGGAGGCCTTCGATGATGGCCTCGCGCGTCAGCGCGTGCCGGAACTGATAGCCGCCGCCGTGGGCGGTGAGCAGCAGGCTGGCGACCGCGTTCTCTAGGGCCGCGCCCACTATCTGCGGTTCTTGATCGCTCGCGGCCTGCAGGAGCCGCCAGTCGAACTGGCGCCCGAGCGCCGCGGCGAGCTGGATCACCCGGCGCTCGGCTGGATCGAGGTGAGCCATCCGGGCGGCCGCCGATGCGGCGAAGGTGGCCGGCACGCCGGGGGTGGCCAGCATCTCCTCGACCAGGAACGGCACCCCGTCGGCCGCGCGCACAATGTCCCGCAGGTCGTCCGGACGTGCGGACGGACGGCAGGCCAGCACCATCCGGCGCGTGTCCTCGTCGGACAGCCTGGCCAGCGAGAGGATCCGGGCGGTGCGCCGGGCGTTGAGCGCCTGGACGAGGTCGTTGGGCGGCGAAGCGGGTTCTGGGCGGACGGTGATGACGCACAGGATGTGCTCGGCCCGGATGTTGTCCGCGAGGTATTCGACGATCGTGAGGGTGTCCGGGTCGGCCCACTGCAGGTCTTCCAGGCCCAGGAGGAGCGCGACCGGGCCGGCCAGGGTGCGGAGCAGGCGGAGGATGGCCTCGGCTCGCATGACCGGGCTGATGTCGGGGGGGTCTGTTGCGCGGTCGGGTGCGCTGGCGGGTTGCGGGTCGGGGAGTACGTCGCGGAGGGCTGCGGGCCAGGGGTTTTGTTGCTCGTCGGGGAGCTGGCCCGCGCGGATGGCCTGCAGGATGGCCTCGCTGAGCGGGCGGAACGGGGTCGCCGCGCCCGACGCAACGGCGCGGCCGGTGACGGCCAGGTCGCCGCGGGCAAGTGCCGTCGCAGTGACCTCGCGGAGGAGGCGCGACTTGCCGATGCCGGCGTCGGCGGTGAGCACGATCAGGCCGCCGCGTCCCGCCTCGGCGTCGGTCAGGGCGGCGTGAAGAACGGCCAGCTCGGCGTCGCGGCCGAGAACGACCGGGCACAGCACGGGCTCCATGCAGTTAGTGTGCCCTCCGCGCCGCTTATCCGCGCACCTTGCGTCCGGCTACGTAGACCGCTCGTATGTTGGCCTTCAGGCTGGCGAGGTCGAACGGGTCGCCGTCCAGCAGGACTAGGTCGGCGCGCTTGCCGGGCATGATCGTGCCGGTGTCGTCGCCGATCCGGAGGAGGTCGGCGGCCGACTGCGTCGTGGCGGTCAGCACCTCCGCCGCGGTCATCCCGCCGGCGGCCATCAGCGGCAGCTCGTCCAGGTTGGTGCCGTGCGGCCCGACCCCGGTGTCGGTGCCCATGGCGATCTTGACCCCGGCGGCCGCGGCGCGGGCGAAGGCGCTGGCGTGCGCGGCTATCACTTCTCGCGCCTTCGCGGCCACGCCATCGGGCAGCTGACTGCCGGCGTCGGCCGCGTTCAGGACCGCGTGCGGTGCCACCAGGGTCGGGACCAGCCACGCTCCGGTGCTGAGCATCAGTTCGATGGCCTCGTCGTCCAGGTAGATCCCGTGCTCGATGGACCTGACCCCGGCGCGCAGGGCGTTCTTGATCCCGTCGGTGGCCTGTGCGTGCGCCATGACCGGCAGGCCGGCCGCGTTCGCCTCGGCCATCAGGGCGGCGAGCTCGTCGGGCCCGAACTGGGCGTGCTTCGGGCTGTCGCGGGGCGACAGCACGCCACCTGAGGTATGCACCTTGATGACGTCGGCGCCGGCGCGGATAATCTCGCGCACCCGCTTGCGCATCTCCTCGGGCCCGTCGACTAGGCCCGCTGGCCGCCCCGGGTGCGGCGTCAGGAGGAAGGTCGTCATCCCGGACGGCAGCCAGCCGTCGCCGTGGCCGCCGGTCTGGCTCAGTGCGCTGATCGAGATCTGCATCCGCGGCCCGTCGACCAGGCCGTCGGCGACGGCGCGCTGCACGCCGAGGTCCGCGCCGCCCGCGTCGCGCACGGTCGTGATGCCGCAGTCCAGCGTCGCCGCGAGGTTCGCCGCCGCTTGGAAGAACTGGTAGGAGAACGGGCGCTGCAACCGTCGTACTAGGTCGATCCCGGACACCATCACGTGCACGTGGCAGTCGATGAAGCCTGGCAGCACGGTCAGGCCGCTGATGTCGACCTGCTCGTCCCCGTCCAGGCCGGCCCCGACGTCGACGATCTTCCCGTCGCTGATCACGAAATCCGCTTCGGCGACGGCGCTGCCCGTCCCGTCGAAGACTCGCCCGCCGCTCAGGACGGTCCTCGCCAGGGTCCTCGCCATGGGCCGCCTCCTGTTCTGCGCCGCTCATCGTGAGACCGTGCTCGGGCTACGTTAGCTAGGTGCCCTATGGGCGGTCTAGCGGACGGTGTCGGGGGGCTTGCCGGGCGCGCCGAGCTTGTAGGCGATGATCAGCGCCTGCTGGTCCTTCGAAGGCGGGACGGACGCTCCGGCGATCACGTAGTCACCGTCGACGGGTGACGGGAGCGTTCGACCCGGCGCAGTCAGGCGAGCAGCGACTTGCAGCAAGACCTAGGTTTGCTGCGCCAATCCAGCATCCTGGATGAGGTCTTGATAGTTCACGCCGTCGAGATACGTGTCCAGGATTGCCTGCGCCACCGCTGGCCTTGCCGGGTCCGATTTCCGCATCAGGGTTGTACATAGGTTCGAGCAGCCCGCTGATCGGCTGGTTCTCGATGAACCAGCGACGCAGCTCCGCGTCGCCGTGCGCTGCCGGTGCAGCTCCGTGATGCCCCGTCATCTCCCACAACCCCGCCCGGTACAGAGCGGCAACTGGGTAGTCAGGACGACGACGTTCCCCGTGTATGCCGTGCCGTTCGAGGAGCCGCCCGACCTCCTGCTCCGTCTCGGTCCAAGAGGTCATCCGAGTCATGCCGTGCCCCGCTCGACCAATCGCCCAGAGCAAAGTGATGGGCTGACACAGAGCAGCGTGGCCTCCGAACCGGTACACCCTGAGCTTCTCGACGGCCTGCGGTGCCGGTGTACTACTGGCGCCCGGATGCCGGCCGACATGGTGCCTTCTTGACGTCGCCGGTCTCGTCCACCACCAGCACATGGACGAAGTAGATGGCATCTTCGCCGTAGCCACGCCGACCGATAGCGCCGACAGATAGTCGCGACTGCAACCACTTGGCTCCCCGGCCTGGCTCCCGGCTCAAATGCTGCGGAACCGCTCTGAACCCCTGACCTGCTGGAACTTGGTGGAGCTGAGGGGATTTGAACCCCTGACCCCCTCGATGCGAACGAGGTGCGCTACCGGACTGCGCTACAGCCCCAAGACCGGGAGCCAGCGTACCAAACCCCGGGCGTGCCCGGCTCCTCCATACTCGGCTCGAGCCCGGTTCGCGCTCGCGGGGTTGGAGCACGAACCCGGACCAGGCCCCAACAGCGCAGCCCCAGCGCCCCAGGGCGCCAGCGCCCGGCTACAACGCCTAGTCGCCCACAGCCCGGACAGCCGCGTCCGCGTACTGGTCGTACAGCTGGTCCGACACCCGCCCGGAAATGTCGATGATCTGCGCCCCGGCATCGGCCTGCGCCAGGCCAGCCTCGTACGCCTCCCGCTCGGCCTCCGCCTGCGCATGCGCCTCCCAGGCCCGCCGCCGGGCCTCGCCGGCCTCCCAGACGGCCCGCTTGCGGGCCTGCTCGGCTTCCACCGTCGCAATCTCGCGGAGCAGCAGAACATACAGCACCAGCATCCCGGCGGGCGGCACGCAGATCCACCACTGGACCAGGCCCAGGCCGAAGAACGCCATCGTCACGGCGGTCATCCCGGCCAGGATCGTCAGCATCCGCCGCCGGGCCCGCAGCATCTGCTCGCGGCTCTGGGACGGCCGCGGCGCCGCGGCCCCCACCTCGGCGTGGCCGTCCGACTCCGCATCGAGCGCATATCCGGCGTAATTGGGCACCTCGTGACGGTACTCCTGGTACTCATGCTCGTGGCGACTGACCTCGACGTGGAAGTCGGCTTCGACGCTGACTTCCACGTCGTTCTCGGTATCGGTCACGTACTCCACGTGCAGGTCGCTGTCCGCGTGCTCGAACGTCTCGG
>JADGPC010000205.1 GCA_017882645.1 Streptosporangiales bacterium
AGACCGGGCATGCAGCGACCGATGCGGGGCACACGCCGCGCGGCCGCAAGGCACGAGCCAGCCGCCCGCGCGTTGTCGGCGTGGCTGCCCTCGCAGTCATCCTCGTCGCGGCCGGCACGGTCGCGGCCGTCCTGACGTCCAGGGCCCATGCGCCGAAGACGACCGTCCCAGCCGAGCCGGCCACGACCACCAGCCGGGCGGCCAACTGGGTCGCCAGCCAGGTCAGCCACAGTGCGAGGGTGGCCTGTGACCAGGCCATGTGCAGCGCGCTCGCGGCGGCCCACTTCCCCGGCCGCTACCTGCAGCTGATCGGGCCGTCCTCGCCTTATCCCGTGCAGGCTGCCGTGGTTGTCGTGACGCCGATAGTGCGGCGCCTGTTCGGCAGCAGCCTTGCCACCCAGGTGGCGCCGAGCGTTCTGACCCAGTTCGGCAAGGGCGCCGCGACCATCAGCATCCGGGTTGTGGCCCAGCAGGGAGCGGCCGCGTACAAGTCCGCGCTGGCCTTGGACATGAAACTGCGGCGAGTCGGCGGCGCTGCCCTGCTGGCGGGCCAGGTCAAGGCCTCCAAGTCGGCCAGGAACGATCTGATCAGCGGGAAGGTCGACGCCAGGCTGATCATCGTGCTCACGGCGCTGGCGTCGATGCATCCCGTCGACATCGTTGGGTTCGGCACCGCTGCGGGGGCGAGCGCCGACGTTCCGCTCCGGACGGCCGACCTCGCCGCGGACGACGCCGCTGCCAACCTGAGCAGCTCCGGCTACCTTCAGTTCCTGAACTCGGTGATAGCGCAGACGAAGTTCGCGCCGCTCTCCGCCGGCCCGCTCAAGACCGGGCGAAAGTCCGTCTACCAGATCCAGTTCGCGGCGCCAAGCCCGCTCGGGATCCTCGGCCCGCAGGGACCTTAGGCGCTGACTGGCCAGGTGTGGACCGGCTGGTTTCCGTGCATGTGCTCGATGTAGCGCTGGGTCATCAGCCGCAGCGCTTCGGGGCGGTCCACGCCGCCGTCACCGGTGAGGGCGCCGACCGTGGCTATCTGCCACGCCGCGCCGGTCTGGCCGGTCAGGCAGCGCTGCTCGATGATGCCGAGCAGGCGGTCGACCAGGACCGGGCTGACCTCCCATTGGCTGAGTCCCTCCCTGGCCAGCGGCAGCAGCCGGCGCAGCACAAGTTCCGCCGCCGGCGCCTCGCCGACACCAGGCCAGTAGAGCTGCGCATCCATCCCGTGACGCGCCGCCGCATGCAGGTTGTCGGCCGCGGCCGCGAACGACATCTGGGTCCAGATCGGCCGCTGCGCCTCGGCCAGGGCACGTACCAGCCCGTAGTAGAACGCCGCGTTCGCGACGGTGTCGGCGACCGTCGGGCCGGCCGGGAGGACCCGGTTCTCCACCCGCACGTGCGGCTGGCCGTCGACGGCAGCGTAGACAGGCCGGTTCCAGCGGTAGATCGTGCCATTGTGCAGGCTCATCTCATCCAGCCTGGGACAGCTGCCGCTGTCCAGAGCCGCCAGCGGATCCTCGTCCTCGCAGATGGGCAGGAGCGCGGGAAAGTACCTGATGTTCTCCTCGAACAGGTCGAACACCGAGGTGATCCAGCGCTCGCCGAACCAGACCCTGGGGCGCACTCCCTGCTGCTTCAGCTCCTCGGTACGGGTGTCAGTAGCCTGCTCGAACAGCGTGATCCTGGTCTCGTGCCAGAGCTGGCGCCCGAACAGGTACGGCGAGTTCGCCGCCAGGGCGACCTGAACACCGCAGATCGCCTGCGCGGCGTTCCAGTAGCTCGCGAAGGCGTCCGGGGTGACCTGAACATGGAGCTGCACGCTCGTGCACGCGGCCTCAGGAGTGATGCTGTCGGCGTGAGTGAGCAGCTGTTCGGCGCCGTCGATGGCGATCCGGAGATCCTCGCCGCGGGCGGCGAAGATCTGCTCGTTCATCGCCCGGTAGCGCGCGTTGGCCGATAGCGTGCCCTCGTGCACGTCCTCCTGCCGCAGCGTGGGCAGGATGCCGATCATGACCAGGCGGCTGCCGCTGCCCCTGGCCTTGGCGTCGGCCGCGTTGAGGTCGGCGCGAATCTCCTGCTCCAGGCCATCGAGCGCGTCACCGCCCAGCTGGCGGGGCGGGACGTTGATCTCGATATTGAACTGCCCGAGCTCGGTAGCCCAGGCCGGATCGGCGATCGCGTCGAGCACGTCGGCATTGCGCATCGACGGCTCACCGCGCTCGTCGACGAGATTCAGCTCGATCTCCTGGCCGACCCGCCCCGCGGCGTCCTCGAACACGTCTTCCCGCAGCATCCGGTCGAACACGTCGAGCGAGCGCCTGAGCTTCTCCCGGTACTTGCGGCGGTCCTCGCCGCTGATCTTGATCGGCTGAATATCACGGCCCATCCGACCTCGCTCAGCTGGCTCGGGTACCGGCGGTCTGTGCTGGCATCTCCCTACAGTCGCACGCCGGCAGCACGCGCGCCAGCAGCTCCCGTCCCATTGTCAGCGCGGCGCATTCCAGGCACTATGTGCGAATGATCGCCGTATCGGCTGTCCAGCTGACCTTCCGGGTACCTGATCCCGGCCGCCAGCTGGCCGGGGTGCGACTGCGCCAGGACATCGCCATGCCGCCAAACCTGGTCGAGTTCCGCCGCAGCGGCGACTGGTGGGAGCTTGCCATCCCCCGGCCGCCGGTGAGCCGGCTGGAGTACCTGCTTGAGCTGCGCCACGACAACGGCAGCAGCGAGTGGGTCACCGACCCGGAGAACCCGATGCGGGTCGCTGGTGCGTTCGG